>VYCX01000450.1 GCA_009843725.1 Boseongicola sp. SB0675_bin_26 | reverse complement strand
CATCTGCAGGCGTCCTTGCGATTGGCTGCTGCCAGCGTCTCTTCCGAGCGGCCGGGCGAGGGCCGTGGCGAACTGATAGCCGATAAGTGACATCTGACAAGGGTTCCTTGTCCAGCAAGGTCGCATGGCGTAATTCGAGGCTGCCATTTTGAGGATCATGCCCCATGCGACTTTCCCGTTACTTCCTTCCCGTGCTCAAGGAGACGCCCGCGGAGGCGCAGGTCGTTTCGCACCGCTACATGCTTCGGGCGGGCATGATCAAGCAGGCCTCGGCGGGCATCTACTCGTGGCTGCCTCTCGGATTCAAGGTGTTGAGGAGGATCGAGGACATCATCCACGAGGAGCAGCAGCGTGCCGGCCACATCCCGATGCTGATGCCCACGCTTCAGTCGGCCGACCTCTGGCGCGAAAGCGGACGCTACGACGACTACGGCGAAGAGATGCTTCGCATCCGGGACCGCCACGACCGCGACATCCTCTACACGCCCACGGCAGAGGAACTCGTCACCGACATCTTCCGTGCGCACGTCTCTTCCTACCGCGACCTTCCGCTGACGATGTACCAGATCCAGTGGAAGTTCCGGGACGAGATACGGCCCCGCTTCGGCATCATGCGCGGTCGCGAGTTCTACATGAAGGATGGCTACAACTTCGACCTGACGAAGGAGGATGCCATGCATGCCTACAATCGGCATCTCGTCAGCTATCTTCGCACGTACGAACGCATGGGGCTGCAGGCGATTCCGATGCGAGCCGATTCCGGACCCATTGGCGGTGATGACACGCATGAGTTTCTCGTTCTCGCCGAGACCGGAGAGTCGGAGGTCTTCTTCGACAGCGCCATCGCGGAGTTGAAGATCGGAGACCGAGAGATCGACTACGGCGACAGGGCGCAGTGCCAAGCCGTGCTCGAGGAATTCACGTCGCGCTATGCCCGTACCGACGAAACCCATGACGAGGCGCTCTTCAACGAGATTCCGGCAGAGAGACGCCGGTCCGCACGGGGCATCGAGGTGGGACAGATCTTCTATTTCGGCACCAAGTATTCCGAACCCATGGGCGCCACCGTCCAGGACGCGGAGGGAAACGACGTCGCGGTGCACATGGGATCGCACGGCATCGGCGTCAGCCGCCTTCTTGGCGCGATCATCGAGGCAAGCCACGACGAGAAGGGCATCATATGGCCTGAAGGCGTGACACCGTTTCACGCAGGCATCGTGAATCTCAGGCAAGGTGATGCAGGAACGGACTCGGCCAGCGAACTGCTGGAAGCGGCGCTGATCGACCGCGGACTGGATCCGCTCTACGACGACACCGAAGAGCGACCGGGAGCCAAGTTTGCCACCATGGACCTGATTGGGCTGCCGTGGAGGATTACCGTCGGACCTCGCGACCTCGCGCAAGGGGTCGTCGAACTGGCGTCGCGGCGAACCGGAGAAAGCCAAAGGCTGTCCGTGGATGCCGCCGTTGACCGGGTGGCTCAGATCTACCGCGCTTGAGCCGCCGTTGCCGCTGACGTCGTATGGGAATGCGGCACGTGTTGCAGCAGTCGCGACGCAATGACCGCAATCCCGGGTTGGGAAGGGGCGCAGGGGAGGACTCAGGAATGGCTGGCAAGGCACTGATCACATGGGGCGGCTGGGACGGGCATGAGCCGGATCAGGTCGCCGCAATCTTTCGTGCCATGCTTGCCGAGGCGGGGTTCACGGTAGCCGTGACCGACAGCCTCGACTGCCTGGACGAGGTGGAAGCTCTTGGCTCATACGACTTGATCGTGCCGGTCTGGACCATGTCGGAACTGTCCCGCGAACGGGCATCCAACATTTCCGAAGCGGTGGCCCGCGGTGCAGGACTTGCCGGATGCCACGGAGGCATGTGTGACGCCTTCCGCGACAATGTCCTCTGGCAATTCATGACCGGGGCGAACTGGGTTGCGCATCCGGGCGGCGACGGGGTTCGCTACCGCGTGAAGATCACGGAGCCCGAGCATGAACTGGTCTCCGGAATTGATGACTTCGATGTCGAAAGCGAACAGTACTACCTGCATGTCGATCCGGCCAATCATGTTCTTGCGACGACCCGGTTTCCTACGGTCACGTGGTTTCACAGCCCAAACGGGGCAGTGGACATGCCCGTGGCCTGGGTTCGGCGTTGGGGGATGGGACGGGTCTACTACAATGCGCTCGGGCACAAGGCCGAAGTGATTCGAAGCGGGCCCGCCCACGAAATGCTAAGGAGAGGGCTGCTTTGGGCCGCATGCGGGCGCGATGCCGCAATTGCCGCGGGAGAGAGTTACGACGCGTTTCTGTCGGAAGGAAACCACTTCTGAATTGCGTTCACTGATTGCGGAAGGCGCCAATGACAGTAAGCCCTTGCTCGCAACCGGTCGCGGATACTTGAATGAACGCATCCGCGCAGGTGCCAATGTTGTTCCGGACGGAGGAGCCGCCATGCACCAGAGACTGATCGCGCTTGTCGCCATGGCCGCGTTTGCCGGCACGACCCATGCCCAGGTTCCGCAGGGTCCGAAGAACGTGCCAGAATTCGAGCCGGCGTTCGAAAGCCAGACCCGGGCCCCCGAAATCAGAACTGCGCAGCGCTTCAATGTCGAGGTAATCGCTGACGGTTTGGCACATCCATGGGGAATCGAGGTTCTGCCCGACGGCGCCTATCTTGTCACCGAACGCCCTGGAGGGATCAAGATCATCAGGAGAGGCAAGGGCGTGCAGACCGTGGCCGGCGCGCCAGAAGTGCGGGCCCGGGGCCAGGGCGGACTTCTTGACGTTGCGCTCGCGGAGAACTTCGAGACCTCTCGCCGCATCTACCTTACCTACGCGAAACCGCTCGGCGGCGGAAGGTCCGCCACGGCGGCTGCAAGCGCCGTGCTGCGGGAGAATCCTCCACGCCTGACTGATCTGGAAGACTTTTTCGTCCAGACGCCTCCATCCAGGTCCTCCAAGCACTTTGGCTCGCGGATCGTTCCTCATGACGGGCAGGTCTTCATCACGACGGGCGAACGCTCCTCGCGCAGCGCGCGCGTTCTGGCCCAGGACCTGAAGTCGACCTACGGCAAGGTCGTGCGCGTCGCGCCCGGCGGCGGCATTCCCGATGACAACCCGTTTCTTGGGCAGGGCAACGTACGCGGACAGGTCTGGAGCTTCGGGCACCGGAACCCGCAGGGAGCGGCCATCCATCCCCGGACGGGCGAACTCTGGACGCTTGAGCACGGACCGGCTGGCGGTGACGAACTGAACCTGATCAAGCGTGGCGCAAACTACGGATGGCCTCTCGTGAGCTACGGGGAAAACTACATCGGCACGCCCGTCGGAACTGGCAAGCCGCGTGCCGAAGGGATCACGGAGCCGCGCTACTACTGGGATCCGGTCATCGCGCCGGGTGGCTTCGTCTTCTATGATGGCGACATGTTTGACTGGAACGGGGACATTGTCGCGGGCTCGCTCAATCCGGGTGGCATCGTTCGGCTGAGGCTGCGGGGCGTGCGAGTTTCGGGTGAGGCTCGCTACCTCGAAGAACTCGGCCGCATACGCGACGTCGAAGTGGACAGGGACGGCGCGATCCTGCTGCTTGTCGACGCCCGCGACGGCGCGCTCATCCGGGTCACGCCCGCTTCGTGACGCTGGTCAGCCAGGACTTGGAGTCCGCGCTGCGCGCGCCCAACGGGACCGTGCGTCTCTCGATGCATGTCAGCCGAGAACCGAGAAGCTTGATTCCTCGTTGATCTCGCGCTTTCGGGAATAGAAGCCGACGTCGATGTCGCGTTCGATGTAAGGGAGCCTGAACGTCAGCGGGTCGCTGTCGTGGTCGTTGCCCGCCTCGCAGTAGTCCACGAGGGCCGCCATCATCTTGCCCGCGATCGGTGCGTTCTTGTACTGGTTGCCGCTCGTGCCGCAAGCCATGTAGTAGCCGCCGAGGCTGGTGGAGTCGTAGATCGGTATCCAGTCGGTCGAGGCGTCGTAGAGATCCACCACCCCTTTCGCCGTCGACGGCACGCCAAGAGTCGGCACGCGCTGGGCATAGCGCATGGCCTGCGTTGTCCATTGATCGGTGAAGTTCCTGTCATACTCGATGTCCGACTCAACCCATACGTGGGGGTCGCATTCCGGATCCTCGCTGCCCACGAGTATGTGGTTGCCCTTTTCGGGCCTGCAGTAGCACGCGATGTCGCTGTCAGAGACAATGGTGCCGCCGTTTTCGAAATCAAAGCCGGCGGGTGCGGGAACATGCACGACTTCCTGCTTGAGCGGTCGGGTCGCAATGGTCATCTCCTCCGTGACGCTGGCCATCGCGTTCACTGCGGCAGATCCCGGGCCCGCGACATTGATGACCACGGGAGCGTGGATTTCCTCGCCATCCGCCAGCCTGACGCCCTTGACCCGGCCTGCCTCCTTCAGGATGTCGGTGACCTCCACGCCGAGACGCGTCCCCGCTCCGTGCAGAGCGGCCGCGGCTGCGAGGTTCTGGGCGGACAGCGCCGGATCGGTCACGTATCCTGCATGCGGCCAGAACACGCCGCCGGCGAGCGTGTTCCCGTTCGTCATCCCGAAGCCGTCCTGGTCGCTGCGTTTCGGCGGCGCGAAGCTGTCGAGCGAGTAGATCGGCAGGCGTTCCTCGATTTCGCCCGGGCTCCATTCCTCGAACGGACAGTCGAGCAAGGAACTGAACTCCATGTGCCTTTCCAGGAATCCGTTCGTTTCCGTCTTCATCACCAGACAGCCGCACTCCACGAATCTTGCCAGATCCTCGGACGCAGGGAGGCTCAGGTGCTCCGCCCAGTCGCGCCAATAGTGGTAGCCTTCCCAGGCAAAGGCCGTGCCGTCATAGGTCGAATAGTGCATCCGGATGATGGCGCAGGATCCGGCGGTGGAGCCGTGGCCGATCCTTCGGTTCCGGTCGAGCGACAGGACCGACTTTCCCGTCTTGGCGATCTCGAAAGCCGTGGCGGCGCCGATCACGCCGGTTCCGATCACGATGACATCAGACTGGCCCATGCAACTTTCCTCCCGCTCCATGGATGCCTTGGCATTCCGCGCTACGCGTTGTCAATGTTGCGACGAGCGCCAGCCGCGGACAGGCCGGGCTCGACGCCATGCCGCGCCTGCGATCCGGTGACAAGTTCTCAACCAAACCGTTCCTGCCATGTCGGGAAGATGTCTCCGGTTGCGGGCCGAGCACGATAGACGGCGCGCGCGATCGCCCGAGCAAGGCATGTTGCAGCCGCATGCCCGAGATGAAGAAGGTCCTGCTCAGCCGCCTCCCGGAGGCCTGTTGCCGCAGCGAAGACGAGGTCACCGTCCAAGGGCGTGTGCGCTGGAACGATGGCGCGCGCGATGCCGTCATGCGCGGCGGTCGCCATGCGCTGGGCGTCCGCCTTGGCAAGCGCAAGATCCGTTGCGACCACGGCAATCGTCGTGTTTGCGGGGCTGTCGAGCTTGGTCTGCGGCGCCGGTGCGAGGCCTGGTGCCTGGCCGAGGCCGCCGAACTCGTTGTCCAGCTCGAAGGGCGCCGCCCAGAAATGCGGTCCTTCGCCCACCGTTGCCTGACCGACCGCGTTGACAGCCACCACGGCGCCGATGGTTGCGCCCGAGGGCAGAACGGCTGATGCAGAACCCAGCCCTCCCTTCAGCCCGGCTGTGGTCGCCCCTGTGCCAGCTCCGACACTGCCGAGCTCCATGTCCGAGCCGCGCGCGGCATAAGCGTCGCGTCCAAGGGCGGGATAGGGATTCTCGTCCCACCGCTCAGCCCCGCCGCTGGCAAGGTCGAAGATGATGGCGGCCGGCACGATCGGCACCCTGTGGCCTGCCGCCTCGAAGCCCCGCCCATCGGCGTGGAGGCCCGCCGCGACGCCGTCGGCGGCGGCCAGGCCGAATGCCGAGCCGCCCGCGAGAGTCAGCGCGTCCACCGCCTGCACGGTCTTGTCGGGCGCAAGGAGATCAGTCTCCCGGGTGCCGGGCGCTCCTCCCATAACGTGAACGCCAGCGACCATCGGGGCATCGCCGACGACGACCGTCACGCCCGTCTTCACGAGGTCGTCCTGCGCCTGGCCCACGGCAAGGCCGGCAACGTCGGTAATCAGGTTCCGCGGTCCCGGCTGCATTTTCCTCGCCCTTGTCTGTGGTTCCGTCTGCTTCGTCAGGCTGGCACGGACCGCTGACGCTGTGAAGCCCTTGCGTCCGACGGGTGCACCACCTTATCTCGGAGGCGGGAGAGGAAACGCCATGGCCTATGCAAGCTGGACCTTCCGCATTCTTGTCGCGCTCGCCGCAGTCGGAGTCCTGCACTACAACCTGCCGCAGCGTGACATCGTGCGGATCGTGAACACGTACGAGGAGCGTCGGGACTTCGATGACTGGACGTCGGTGTTCTGGAGCGGCCGGGCCACGACGAGCACGACCAATCCCACCAAGGACGTCCTGTTCATCCAGACGGTCAAGGCCAACGGCAAGGCCATGGTGTACCGCAACCAGGACACCGGGTTCTGGCCACCCTATTTCAAGTTCGACACCGCGGACCTGCAAACCGAGGCGGCCGATGCCGTTTCGACCCGGGACGATCCCGAGTGGTATGTGGTTCGGCACTACGGCTGGCGAAACGTCTGGCTCTCGATATTTCCGAACGCGCTTCGCCTGACACCGGCCGAAAGCCCTGAAGTGCAGTTGATCCCATGGTTCAACATGGTGTTCCTGACGCTCCTGGCGGCACTGCTGGTCACCATCTGGAGGCTTTGGCGGAACTTCCGGCGCCGCCGCATCGCCCCGCTTCTTCTCGACATTGGCGAAGCGACGAACTCGGTGCGTGGCCGACTTGGTAGGCTGTTCAGACGAGGCTGACCGGTTCGGACTCGTGCAGTATCCGTATACGCTGCGACGACATTGACGGACCCGCCGCGCGGAAGGGCCGGCACGCTTGGCCGAAGGCAATGAACGCATCTTGACCCGTGTGATCAAATGAGGAACTTTCGTCGAAAGGTGAGATCCCACGGAATGGAAGAGCGGGTGGCCAGAATTGCAACGGACGCGATTCTGTGGGTGCTGCCAAGACAGAGCCGAGATTCGGCCGAATTGAGAAGGAGCGCCGGGAGGAAGACATGGGAAAGTTTGTCATAGCGCCGCACATGCGCCTGCACGAGTGGATTGCGGTTGAGAAGGGGTACTTTGACGAAGTCGGATTGGACTACGCGCTGGAAGACCAGTTGCTTTCTGTGACGGGTGAACGGCACGACCTCGGCGACCGGGTTGGGGCATATCAGACCTTTGAGAAGGGCCGGACCTGTGACGTAAGCTCGGCTTGCCACTGGACCGTGAACGTGGCAGCTGCGTCTGGTCACGGGAAGCTCTATGCAAGCGCCTATTCCGTCTCCCCGTGCGGAATATTCGTTCCCGCGGAATCTTCCATCAAGAGGCCAGAAGATCTGGCAAATGTCCCGATTTCCGTGGGCTATCAGTCCGGCAGCCACTATTCGTCGATCCAGGCACTGGAACCCTTCCTCTCGCGCGACGAAATCAACCTGTCCTTTGCTGACGGCCTTCTGTTCAAGCGGATGGAGCACATGATTGACGGCAACATTCCCGCCGTCAGCCTGTTCAGCGGCCCTTACTACTTCATGGAGCAACTGGGGTTCCGCAAGGTCCTGGACACGTCGTTCATGATGGCCGCGATGGTTGCCGAGGTCGCCGAGCTGGAGGACGTCGAGAGATATTTCAGTGCCTTGCGGATGGCGCAAAGGGACATCGATCTCAGGCAGGAACTCTACACTCACTACTACCGGAACGAGTTTCCGGAGCGTTTCCGCGATCAGATGGATACGCGGCTGTTCGGACCGGGAGAGCGGATCGTGTTCGAGCCGTATTCGCGCCAAATTTTTGATGAGTCGCGCGAATGGATCGCCGAGCGCGACATCTTCGAGGACGGTTTGGGTGACTTGTCCTATGAACAGGCTGTAGTCGCTCCTGTGGTTGTCGAACCGGCCGAGTGAGCCGGGTAAATTTCGACGAGCGCGATTTCCTGCGGCACTTGTCCTCTTCAGTATGTCTGATTTGGGTGGGCGGTCCGGCCCATGCAGCCTGCACAGCCAACGCACGGAGTCTTGATCGGCGTCGGATCGCGGCACCTAACCCGGACCATTCGCTGCCATGGCTGCGTTCGGCGGAAACGGCAAATTGCTGAAAGGGATTCCTGACTAATTTCACCATTTTGCATATTTTCACCGTATGGTGAAAAAGCCAAAAGTGATCGAACAAATGGATGGCATGGCCCTGGACGCGGTTCGCGCTCAGCTCGAACGCGTTCCGAGCATTCAGATCACTGGTGCTCGCCAGGAGCCGCGTCTCGCGCCCGGATATCAGCTTGATGCCTGGATCGATTTCGACCACGATTAAGTTCACCGCGCACTCCTCATTGAGATCAAGCCAAATGGAGCGCCACGCTTTGCTCGTGCCGCGATCTATCAGCTTGAGAGCTGCATCGCGCACTTGCATCGATCCGAACATCAGGACGTCGACCGGCAGTTCATCCCAATGCTGGTGAGCCCCTATCTGTCTCCGGAATCACGTTCCATCTGCCTCAATCACAATGTCGCCTATCTCGACCCATACGGCAACGCGCGCCTCGAATTCGGCAACGTCTATATCGAGCGATCCGTTCCGGACAGACCGAAATCCGCGCTCAGCGGTCGCTGTTCACGCCTAGAGCGGGCGCGATCCTGCGGGTTCTCCTGCGCGACCCGGCCCGTGCATGGCGCGTCAAGGCTTTGGCCGAGACCGCCAAAGCCAGTCTCGGGCATGTGAGCAATGTCCGCAAGGCACTGTTCGACAGGGAATGGGTCGAGCAGCGCGAGGATGGTCTCGTTATCGTCCAGCCGGACGCGCTGCTGAGATCCTGGCGTGAGACGTGAGAACTAACGCCCATCGACCGACCATTGCACTAGCCTGAATTCCCATTCTTGGGGAGAGGCATGACGCGAGACGGTCGCATTTTC
>VYCX01000254.1 GCA_009843725.1 Boseongicola sp. SB0675_bin_26 | reverse complement strand
TGTTCGCACAAGGTGCGCACCTGTCTCTTCGAGAAGGGCGCGGCATTCATGAGCCATGACATCCGCATCCTGCCGCCCATGCTGGAGAACTATCATCCCGACTACGTGCGCCTGCGCATGCAGGGCGGCAAGGGGCGCGAGATGGTGGACGGCTACACCGGACGATCATCGATGGATGCCGAAGGATTTGACCCGGCAGCCGTACCGACCCTCGTGGATCACGAGGAAGGCCAGGTCCATGTGGACAGCGTTGCGATCTGTCAGCACGTTGATCGCGCCTGGCAGGGCGGCACGGAACTGATGCCGCCCAGCCTGCGCCGTGAGATCGAGCGTGAAATCGAGATCGTGGACGGCACCCCGCATGTCGCGGTCCTGTATGGCGCGCATCCCGACGGCGATTATCGACCCGAAGCGCTCAGGACGCTCATGGCCGGAATACATGACTACAAGATCATGAAGCTCATGGAGGGCCGCTCCCTGTCAGTTGGGCACCCACGCCTGACCGGGGCGTACGACGCCAAGATTCGGAAAGAGGCCGCCGCCCGACACTTCGTTGCCTCGCCGGACATGATGCGCGCCGCAACAAACGAAGTGCTGAAGGTCGTTGCCGAACTGGACGAGCGTCTTGCCGACGGTCGCGAATGGGCGTGCGGCGACGCCTTCACGATGGCCGACATCATGTGGGCCGCAAGCCTGTGGCGCATGAAGTGGCTTGGAATGGGCTTCGCCTGGGCCGGTGGTCATGCGCTGAACGACACCGCGCAGGACAGGGTCGCTGCCTATGCCGAGCGCCTGTTTGAGCGGCCCTCGTTTCAGGAGGCGGTGATCCGATGGCACGGGAATCCCCCGTCCGAGCATGTCATGGAGCACTACCCGGACGCCGCGTCCCGGGAATCGGAAAGCACGGCACGGACTGAGACCATTGGAGGCCACGGACGCGACATTCGCGAGGAGAGCCTCACGGGAGCGGTTCTTGCAACGATGAAGGATACCAGCAATCCGCGTGCGCGGCAGGTCCTGTCCGCGCTCACGCGGCATCTTCATGCGTTTCTCGAAGAGGTGCAACCTACGGAAGCGGAATGGGAATACGGCATCGAGTTCCTGACCAGGACCGGCCATCTCTCGACAGGCGGACGACAGGAGTTCGTGCTCTTGTCGGACGTGACCGGCGCGACCGCCCGGGTCGACCTGATCAACAACCGGTTTCCGAGCGGTGCCACGGAAAACTCGGTGCTGGGTCCGTTCTTCGTCGAGGATCGCCCGACATTCGAGAACGGCGAGGACATTTCCGGGGACATCAAGGGCAAACCGATGTTCTTCAACGCCCGCATCATCGACACGGACGGGCAACCGATTGCCGGCGCGCGCGTGGACATCTGGCATTCAGATGATGACGGACATTACGACATCATGCTGCCGGACCAGAAGGAGCCGGCGATGCGCGGGCTCTTTCGGTCAGACGCGCACGGGAGGGTCTGGTTCACCTCGATCCTGCCGAAGAGCTACCCGATCCCGGACGACGGCACCGTAGGCGACCTGCTCCGTGTCTCGAATCGGTCGATCATGCGACCGGCGCACGTGCATGTCCGCGTCGAGGCTCCCGGATACAGGCGTCTGACCACCATGCTGTTCCTGGCTGGCGACCGCCATCTTGACAGCGACCCCGTGTTCGGCGTGAAGCAGTCCCTGATCATGCCGTTTGTCGAAAGGACCGACCAGCGGGCTCCTGACGGGAAAAAGGTTCCGTCACCAGCCTATTGCGTCGAGTATGACTTCGTGTTGGCGAAGGCAGCCTGATGCCACGTTTCGTCAATGCATCCGAACCACAGCGAAGGAGGTCTCCATGTCCGGCATTCTGACCACCGCCATAGTGCTCGTAGTTGTCGCAATTCTGATCATCGCAATTCTTGCGCGGCTGTACCGAAAGGCTACCCGAGAGACCAGCCTGATCCGAACCGGTCTCGGAGGCCAGCGGGTGATCATGGCCGGGGGCGCAATCGCCCTGCCCTACTTCCACGAAGTCACCGAAGTCAACATGCGCACGCTGCGCCTGGAGGTGAAGCGTTCCGGCGAGGACAGCCTGATCACGAAGGACCGTCTGCGCGTCGATATCGGCGCTAGCTTTTCCGTTGCCGTGGACGCGGATGCGGAGGCCGTGGCAAAGGCCGCGCAAACGCTGGGCGACCGCACTTTCACCGCCGACAGGCTCCGCGAAATCGTCGACGGCAAGCTTGTCGACGCGCTCCGTTCCGTGGCCGCGCAAATGACTCTCGACGAGCTTCACGAGGGACGATCAAGCTTCGTGAAGGAGGTCCGCATGCTGATTGCGGAGGACTTCGCCGAGAACGGGCTCCGCATCCAGTCCGTGTCGCTGACCGCCCTCGACCAGACGCCGTTCGCCGCGCTGGACGAGAACAACGCATTCAACGCGGTCGGCATGCGCAAGCTGGCCGAGGTCATAGCAACGTCCAAGAAGGAGCGCGCGCAGATCGATGCCGACGCGGAAGTGTCGGTCAGCCTGTCGTCAATGGAGGCCACGCGCCGCAAGCTTGAAATCGAGCGCGACGAGGAGCAGGCCCGGATCAGCCAGCACGAAGAGATCGAGACGCTCAAGGCCGGACAGCAGGCCGAAATCGCGCGGCAGCGCGCAGACGCGGAACGCGAGGCGGAGGCCGCACGCATCACCAAGGAGAAGGCTGTTCGCGAAGCGGAGGTGGCGCGCGACCGCGCAATCCGCGCTGCCGAGATCGCGCGTGACCTGGAAGTCCAGGCATCCGAGATTGCCAAGGAACGGGACTTGCAGCTGAAGCAGCAGGAACGGCAGATCGCGGTTGCCGAGAAAGCCAAGGCAGAAAGCGCCGCCCGCTCAGCGGCCGACGTCGCCCGGGCGGAAGCGGCCAAGGCCGAAGCATCGATCGCCACTGCACAGCGTCTGGCCGAAGCCGAGCGGGACAAGATGCTGGCATTGATCGCGGCCCAGGAGAAGTCGGAAGCGGAAGGTGCGCGGCTGCGGACGCTGGCCAAGGCTGAGAAGGACGCGTCCGTGGACCATGCGGCCGCCCGCCTGCAGTCGGCAAAGGCGGAAGCCGACTCCGACCGTGAACGCGCGGCCGCCAAGCGCGAGGCCCTGCTGGCTGAAGCCGAAGGCCAGAAAGCCCTGCACGAGGCGGAGAACACGCTCGATGCACGTCTTGTCGAGATGAAGGAGGAACTGGCGCGGATCGAGACCCTGCCAAAGGCCATAGCGGAATTGGTCCGGCCAGCCGAAAAGATCGACACGATCAAGATCCACAACGTGACCGGCTTGGGCGGCGGACATTCCGGCGACGGAGGGGAGGCTGGCAAGACTCCGGTCAATCAGGCACTGGACTCGATCCTCGGGATGGCGGTCCAGCTTCCCGCCCTGAAATCGCTTGGGGATGAGCTGGGCCTGTCGATGGGAGGCGCGCTTGGGGACGTCAAGCGTGTTTCGGGCGACAAGGAGAAGGAATAGTCGCTTCGAGAGGATACCGCGCCGCCGGACCACTTTTCTCGAACGGCAGCATGCCGTGCCGCGTGGCACCGTGGCGCGATCTCGTCTTCGGCAACGGAGCCTTGGCAGATCCCAGGAACGCATGGCGGGTTGCGCGTCGCATCGCGCCGACGCTGAAGACAGCGGGATCCGGAAAACCACGGCAAGGCATGTCCTGGTTGCAGGAAACAGTCCAATGCCATCGGTCAACGAGACACGCCGTGCCTCCAAGCAAGAGATTCGACGTGTCAATCCCACAAGGCCGACATGGGGACGGCAGCCAACCGCTCTCCAAAAGGAACGACGTCAGTGCCGTCATGAAGCACAACACCGCAGGCGAACCTGCTTCCGCACGTTTCCGCAAGAATCTTCAGCCCGCCGAAATCGCCCGACCTTACCGTTGCGGATGCCTTCACCTCAATGCCGGCAATCAAGCCGTCATTGCGCTCAAGGACGATGTCAACCTCGCGATTCATGTGGTCACGAAAATGGAAGAGGCTCAGCCACAAGTTCGATGCGGTCATCAGTTTCCGGACTTCCGAGTATACGAGGCTTTCGAGCAATGCCCCCAACAGATCGCGACCGTTTGTCACGCGTTCAATGCTGAGTCCTCGCGTTGCTGCCAACAACCCGGAATCGAGAAAGTGCGGCCTTGGAGTCTTGACGATCCGCTTGATCCCTGTCGGTGACGCGTGGACGATCTTGTATATGAGTAGGAGAATCAGGAGCAGATCACGCAGCTCTTCGCGCATCGACCTTATGGCTCATTGCTTGTCTCCTTAGTTGGCAGCGCTTTGGCCCGGGTTGCCGCGCCGCGCCATTGCGGCACTCTTTGGAGACAGTTACGCCAAGTGCAGGGATCAAGTCGCCGTGGGTCTCGAGTTAAGCATGGGTCCTGCCAGCCGGCTTCCGTTGGCCGCTTTCCGGCAAATCTCGGGGCGAGATCAAGGACGCTGCAGGAGTCTTGACCTGCGTCACTTTCAGCTTCGCGCGAACGTCGGCTTCCGCCCGCGCTCGGGCGAACTTCGCGGCAAGCTCGTCGACAGCCTCTTGGGGCACTCCTCTGGTCTTGGCCACCACTGCAAAGGCGTCGCGCACCGACTTGGGCAGCCGGCGGTGGAACTCGCCGTCGTCAGGGCAAGTGATGATGCGCTCGGCGAGGGCGCAGGCCGACTGCAGTTCCCTGTCGGGACTATGCCGCGCGTCTTCCAGATCGGCCAGGGTCATGGGCAACGCCGCCTCAACTCCGGAGCGAGGCATCCGGGGGTGCTGCGGCGGGCATTCGCCCGGCGCCGTTCTCGACGATCCGTGCCGTGAGGCTGGCGATACGGGGGAGCCATTCAGGTCTGTGGACCTCCGTCAGGGGCCGGCCGAGCTTGTCGGCCGATGACCCGTAACTGGAGATCTCGCGGGCGATTTCGTCCCTTTGATCGGAGGACAACTTGGACAGCGCCCGTTCGAGGGACGCGCCGTCGCGTTCGGCGGCGGTGCAGAGATCGTAGAAGTCACGAGAGACGAAATCTCCGTTTCCGTACATGCGCAGGAAGAGCTTCCGGGCAAGGATCTCTGCCACGGGTTCGAGCGGCAGGCCGAACCGCGTCTCCCGCTCCGTTCCGGTCCCTGCATCCAGCAGGGGTTCCGTCGTCGAGATGCTGAACTCGCCTTCCGGGAAGACTCCGTTCAACCACCCCATGGCAGACCTGACGCTTCCCGCGCCGGCCTCGATGGCCAAGGTCCTGACATCCTCGCCGGACCGGCGAAAGAGGTCAGGCGCGACGCACAGGTCGATGTCCGTGCTTCGCCGGTGACGCCATCGCGCCGCCAGGGCCGTCCCTCCCCCGATCCGGACATCATCCCTGTTCCAGAGCTTCAGAAGGGGCGGGCCGAGACGCTCCAGGATGGCATCGGCCGGCGGCGGGATCGCGAAACTTGTCATTCCTCCCCGCCGGGAACGACGCCAACCCACCCGTCGGGCCGGACCGCAAACTGGTTCAGCCACCGCGACAGGGCGCCGCGTTCCAGGCCGCAGTCGTGGACGGCCCGCGCGACGTGCCAGGCGCTGATGGCGTCCTTGCGACGGAGCTGCGGATAGTCGTGCTCGCGAACGTCCTCCAGCAGCTCGGCCATAAAGACACGCTGCCTGTCATCAGTCATGCCCAGCGTCAGCCAGTCGAACAGTTCCCGCGGGGTCGGCCTGCCCGTATACCCGGCGAGATGGCGGGCGATCAGGCTCCCGAGCAGGAGGTGTTCCGGATCCATGGGAAACAGCACGGCCCGCGCGATGTCGTTGTCGAACCACTCCATCGGCATCGGCGCGTAGCGGAAGCGCTTTTCGAGGGGCTGGACGGCGTCGTTCCACGGAATCACCTTTCCCTTTCCGGTGATGTCATGGCTGTGGCGCCCGACTCCGGATTTCCAGGGATCCTTGCCTGCAGCCTCCAGCGTGTCTTCCAGTCTCCAGTGCCACCGCGCCAAGATGTCCTCGCGGGTGGTGACCCGGTCGGTGCGCACGGCCCCGTCGGCCCTGTCGAGCCGCCAGAATTCGCGCCTTACAGCCTCCATGTCCATTTCATCGGATCCTTGACCGGGCCGGCCGCGCAACCACGCCGGGCGGCGGGGCTTCATACCATCCTTTCACGAAGAAGGCATCCTTGTCGAATCCGGCAGGCGAGCCCCCGCCTCCCGGGATCCCTCAACGAGATCACGCAGCGTCGACCGCGGACGACGCCTTGCAGTCATAGACGGTTTCTCGCGAACGGTCGATCAGCGCCTGCATCCGCCTGTTCCTGATGGCGCCCATGCTGGCAAGGTCGACCCTGCGGCCAAGGGCGTCGGCGAGGTCGAACTTGAGGCCCATGAAGCAGCGCAGCATGTCGTCTGGAAGCGGTCGCCGGAAGTCGACGAGGAAATCCGCGTCGCTGGTCTCCGGATCGAAGTCGGTGCAGCGCGCGGCCGAACCGAACAGGTCCAGCCGCCTCACGCGGTGGCGGCGGCAGATCTCCGCAATCTCGTCTTTCCTGCTTTCGATTTCGGCGTGCATGGATCCTTTGCCTCCAAGGGATCGGTCTGGCCGGTACACTATCCCTTTGGCAGGCCGAATGCCAGAAGTGCGAGACGCAATTCCAGGTTGTGCCGACTGGACTCGCGGTCATGGAATCCTCGGCTGCCAGCTGTTCCGCGTGGCAGGAACGGCCTTTCGAAGTGGCCGGGACGCCGAGTCTCGATCGGACCCGGGGCCTTCGCGAGTTCGGCACTTATGCACAAGCGGCTGGAGGCAGGAAACCCCGCTGTCCGTTCCTGCAGTTCCGCTGACATCGTCATATCCGCTCCCGCGGGCAGAATGGCCGCTTGTCCGTCAGCAGACAATGCGCCGGGGCCATGGGTTTCCTAAGGCGCCAAGTCCGGGAACTGCTGGAACTGGAGAGGAGCCGCAGCCCGTCGCGCCATATGGGGGCCGAGATCGACTACGGGCGACAGGCGACAGCGGCTCGTGGCCATCGCGCGTCATCTAGAACCGGCGTCCGGACCAGGTGCTTCGCGCGCGCCTTGTCGGGACGTCGGCTCCCAACCCTTCCGACCTGGTCCCGTCCCGTCGCGTCCTTCGCCGACAGCCTCTCCGCACAGCCGTCCCCGGACGAGAACGATCAGGATGCCCTCGATCAGGCTCTGGCAACGGGGCTCAACCGGATTCCGCGTCACCGTCCGGCGGGACCAGCCACTGCGCCACCACCGCCTGCCCCTCTTCCTCGCCGAAGACCTCTCTCAGGAGCGCGCGAAGCGCCTCCGACCGTCCTTCCCGCTCCATGGCGACGATGCGGTCCTCGCACAGGATCCGGAGGGCGGACCCGAGGTACGAGTTGTCGTCGTGTCCGGGCTCCGCCGCGGCCGCTTGGAGACCGAGAACCGCCTCGTGCATGTCGCGCTGCTCCTGCGGGGACAGCGCCTGCGCCGCCCGCGGCCTCGCGTTCGGCGACGGGTCGTCGGTCAGGCACCTGCGGACGACGTGTCGGCCTATCCCCTCGCCGGCTGCCGCGGCGGCGGCCCTGATCGGCGCCCACTCGTCGTCCGTGCAGGACATCGAGTTGCTGATCGCCCGTTCCTTCCGCCGCCGCGTCACGGGTCGCCGTCCCGGTTCAGTTCTTCGACGACGTCGTCCAGAAGGTCCCTCTCCGGCGCGTCGTCACCCGAAGGCGGGCCTGCATCGACATCGTCGAACAGACCCGCCTGGAACGGGGGCGGATCCGGCGGCGGCGAGGCGCCGGGCATTCCCGCCGTCCCGGTGACCGACGGGAATCCGGAATCCGCGCCCGCGGCGGCGCCGTGGTCGCGATCCATGGCCGGTGCGGGAGACGACGCGGTCGCCGGCTCCGGTCGGTCGCCGGGCGTGCCCTCGCCCCGGACTTCCGCCCCGGGTCCGGTCTCTTGCGGCCTGTCCGCGCAGGAGGCGAGCACCAGGAACCTCACGGCCTTGCGCAGCGTCGTTTCCGTGTCCCACACGAACCGCTCCTCCAGGAGCCGGTGACGGTCGGCGACGAGCCGCTCCACGTGCTCGAGCTGGCGGCGCTGCTCGGCGCCGGTGAGCGCCATCGGGTATCCGGCCTCCGGATGCGGTGGGCCGTCCGGCGCCTCGCCGTCCAGGACCCTGGACAGGATGTACGCCGAGACGTCCACGCCCTCGGCCCGGGCCCGGGCCTTGATCGCCCGCCACTCGGAGGGCGTGCAGGTCACGCAACGCTGCCGCCGGCTCCGGTCCGCCTTCGCGGTCATGTCCCTTCCAGCGCGAGCTCCGCGTCGAGCCATGCGCTCTCCTCCGCGACGATGGCATCCCAGACGCCCGTCACGCCCGCGTCGGCAATCCGCCGCTCCTCGACCCGGGCGAGGACCAGCATCGCAAGCGCCATGCGCCGCCGGACCTCCGGCGGGAACCCGGAAGGCGCATCGGCCTCCGGCGGAGGCTCCCGGGATTCAAGCGCGCGCTCGACGAGGAATCGGGAATTCGACATGCTGGCGCGGCGGGCCAGGGCGCCGATCATCTCCCATTCGCTGTCGGTCGTCATGACGCAGCGCTGTCGCGTTCTCTCGCGGGGCGTTCCGGCCATTGCGGGGGTTCCTGATTCGGGATTCGGCAGGTCGGCATCAATCATACACGCGCGGGTCGCGACCTCTACGGCGTCGGCACCAACTGAATTTCACGACAGTTTCATATGCCATCCATATGTATGTCGAGCGCATTTCCCGTATCCGAAGGCGCGCAACCGACGCACCAGGCTGTTACTGGACGCGACTCGGCTGGCCGTACAGGTCCGCAGCAGAACCACGGACTCCGCTTGCTACATGCTCTAACATGCTGTAAAGACGTGACTAAGAGAGAGAATCTTGTGTGTAGGGTATCTATAGGCCACTCGCTGTGGCCTTATTCTCTACACCCGTACTTCACAGCTGATTCACGGCTTGTCTTCGGCTCGGCACGAAATCCCTTTCGCACG
>VYCX01000207.1 GCA_009843725.1 Boseongicola sp. SB0675_bin_26 | reverse complement strand
TTACACTCCACAAAAAATCAAGGACAACACGGATCGCGTCCGGCTCATCGCCACGTAATGCTCGGCTCGATTCTCGCCGTTCTTGCTTGGGGGCGGCAGGTCGACGACAATGATCGCCTCGTTCTCAAGCCCCTTGAAATCCTCAATCTTCGCGAATCCGACCTTGTCTTTGGGCATCTCCCGTATCGAATACTCGTCCAGCGGACGCACACGACTATCAGCATCGTGAGGCATGATGGATATGGAGGACTCCGTAAAATCGACTGGCGCCAAAACTGTCACGGAGCCGGGTGTCAACCCTCCCACGTCAATGAACTCTGCCATCTCGGAAGCGGCATGCCACGTCATCCTGACGGACCGGATTCCCGTTCTCGAGCAACTCCCATCCCCTCTCCGCGCAACGATCCATGGAATGCTCCTCGAGATGCCGTCGAAGTGGTTCCGTAGTCCGACTGCAAATTGGGAATTTCACGCTCAGGCGTCCGTCCTGAGGAATTCGGCCACGTGCTTCAGGACCGCGGTCACCTGCCAATTCCTGACCTCAGGGCACCACTCGAGAAGTTCCTTCACGGTGGCCCCGCTCTCCAGATTCTCGAACAGGGCGCTTGCCGGCACCCGGGTTCCCTCGAAGGCCCAGTCGCCACTGATCTTGCGGAAATCGCGTTCCACGACCGGGCAATTCGTCCAGTCAGTCAAGGTATCGCCTCCTTTTCCGACGTGTCGTTGGCAGGTCGTGGATTGAATTCGGCCACAACTGACGCGCCTTCATCCTCAACCGAACTCTGTTTTGTGAGTCTCTACCGCGACCCGTGCAAGCCAAGCACATTGATGACGATGTCGGCAACATGCCTCCCGTTTCGGGATGCGAAATGCTCGGCACCGCTTACTTTCGATAGACCAGTTCCGGCACAACCACTGGCCACCGATCCCGCTTGACATGTTCGCGATACTCGTCGGCACCATCTTCCCGGAACCATACACAGACTGCGTGCACCCTGCCCTCGACAAACGCGGCGCCATCCGGAGGCTTGAAGCTCTTTGCAAGCCGTCCAACCGGAACGTCGCGTTGATCCACGACCAGCCAGCGATCGCCCCTTTGCCTCAACGCGACGGGATCGCCGACGTTCAACTGCTCAAGAGCACGGAGTGCAATGTGGCCCTCTCGGAGGCGTCCCGCATAGCTCAGGTCCACATTGGACAGTTCAGGCGTCCGATAGAGCTTGTCGCCACCCGAAACGTCAATCGGCTCAAGACCCGGTTCCCGCCACAGGAAGGCCGGATCATCAAGATCGCCGATGATCGGATGCCGCCGCTTCATCGACAGAAGGGCAAGGCTGCGACGCGCCCGGGTCATGGCGACATAGTACAGCCTGCGTTCGGAATCCGGATCCTTGTCCCGAGACCGCCCTGCCCAGCCGCCGTCAAGAATGACCACGTCATCGAATTCAAGGCCCTTGGCCCTGTGTGCCGTCAGGAGCAGCAGCCCGGATTGGCGCCGGCGCGCGTCGTGGCTCCATTCGGCAAGCCATTCGAGCGCAACTCTTCGGTCCACCCGTGACTCTTGGCCACCAAGTTCGCCGACCAAGGTCCCAACGCCTTCCTTCAGCAGCGTCCACCACTTGCCATCCGGTTGCCGCGCCGCCCAGTCGGCAAGCGCCGAGGCGTTCAGGTCTGAATCCTGCCGCGCCTTCAGCCAGCTGATGAACGCCTGCGTTTCGCGCAGGCGCCAGAATTTCGCCGGCTTCTCCGTTGCGAACTGGACCGGGATGCCTTGAGCCTCGCACAGGCTCCGCACCGGTTCCAGGTATTCCCACTCCCGCGCAATCACGGCGGCCCTCGCCCAGTCCCAGCCGGGAAGATCCAGGGCCGAGAGGCGCCTCAGCTCCTTGAGGGCAAGCGCCGCCTGCTCGTTCTTCGTGGATGCCTCCTGGAGGACCTGCACGCGCCCCTGACCGACCGCGTCCAACTGCTCCAGCTCTCCGCCGGGCGGATCCGATTTCCGGGCCGCATTTGCAACAAGGTCATGGTCGGCCTTCATTCGTTCGCCTGCCTGCCTGATCACGCAGCTGGACGCGTTGATTATGTTTGCAGTGGACCGATAGTTCTCGACCAGATGAGCCGGACGAGCCTTGTAGTCCTTCCCGAAGCGCCGGATGTACTCGACGGAAGCGCCCTTGAAGCCATAGATGTTCTGATCATCGTCGCCCACGGCAAATAGGCTCAACCGGCTGTCCCTGTCCTCGAGCGAGCGACCTGCGACAGCTGCAATCAGATTGTACTCGTCGCGTCCGACGTCCTGGTATTCATCTACGAGAATCCAGCGATACCCTTCGATCAACGTGTCGCGCTGCGCCTCAGCCTCTTCCTTCGCAAGTCCTTTGCCCTGCAGAAGATCGACCGCCTGTCGCAGCACTTCGTCGAATCGCTTCGGGTCCATGTCCACTTTGTCGACGTCCCTCGCAAAGCTCGCACCGACAAGTCGCATCGCGAGACCATGACAGGTCAGGACAGTCACCCTCCGCGCGTCACCTCCAAGAAGGCTGGACAGCCTTTGGCGGATTTCTGTCGCGGCATGACGATTGTAGACCAGAACAAGAATGCCGCGCGGGTTCTCCTGGCAAACGCGTATCAGGTAGGCAATGCGATGCACCAGCACGCGCGTCTTGCCCGACCCGGGGCCCGCCAGGACAAGCACGTTCGTCTGCACGCGATCATCCGCAACGATTTTCGCCTGAACGGGATTCCCAAGATCCCCCACAATCGCCTGCCAGGATTCCGGCGTTGTCTGCCGTTGCAGGGTCGTTTCCGAAAGAGGCAGCCATTTCTTGACGAAACCCTCCCTGTCCAACGTGAAATAGTCGTCGGCAAGACGGAGCGCGTCGGGCATGGATGTCAGTCCGCGCCGGGCATAGGCCGACATGATGTGGGTCTGAAGGGTCTGTTCCCGGTAGTGCAGTTCCAAGGGCGCGAAGTCGGTGTCCGTGAAATCGCGCCTTTCCGCCTCCAGGTGAACGGTGATGGCGGGTCGAAAGATCGTCAGGCCCTGGCCAAGCGCAACGATGCCCTGTTCATGGAGCCAGAGAAGCGCCCGATCCAGAAACCCGGACGGATTCCTGATCTCGCCCGAGAGTTCAATGTCGCTCGAAATGGCTTCGATCAGCACTCCAAGGGTCGTGGACACCTGAACGTCCTTGCCACGTGCGCCCTTTGGCGCAACGCAGGTCAATGCACCGAGAATGACTGATGCGCCCTTGCGCCGCAATTCTGCGGTCTGCGCAAGCCTGTCCCAGTTTCGCAGCAGACGAAGCGACAGAATCTCGCGGTTGGCCTTGCGAACGCGCAAGCTGCCGATTCCTTCGTCATCGTCGCGTCCGTCCCGCGCGATGCCTCGAACCAGACGCTCGACGATGTCGGGCCGAACATTCGCGTGCCCCGCATCTCTCAGCTCCTGGGAGACACTCCGAAGAGAGAGTTGCGAGCTTTCCTCGGCGGACATGTCCGGCGACGCCTCGCGCAACGTCATGACAAGGTCGGCCTCGAGGCTCGCAAATTCCGCCAACCGGCTCTCTGACGAGTCGTCCCCGCCCAAATGCACGAACACGGTGATCGACGTGTCGTTGGATGCAATCCCGAGCGATTCCAGGTCGTTCAACGCGCCACGCAACCGTCCCGGTGACATCCCGGTGCGCCCGCAGAGCTCGTCGGTCGACACGCCCTTGTCCGGCGCGGCTTCGATGAGGCACCGAACGAGCTTGCGGAGCACGTCGCGGCGATTCTCCGGGATGCTTCCCTTGCAGTCGATCAACCTGCCGGCTTCGTCGAGCGTGCGTATCTTGAGCGATGAGGGAAAGATTCGCACTCGGTTCTCTTCGCGCTTCAGAAGCACTGCATCCTCGAGCCATGCCACTGCAATCTTGACGCGGTGATCGTCTGTGAGAGTGTCCTGCATGGAGACTTGATCCTCGTCTTCCCTGGCAATCTCTCCCGGAGTTGCAACGACTTCGCCGGATCGCTTGGCGCGCTTGTCGAGCCGCCGGATGGCCTTCAGGACTCCGTTGATGTCACGCCGGTCGAGACGGGACCGCGCAGAAAGGCTGAATTGGCGCTCGATGTCGTCAATGCTGAAGAGCAGCACGCAGCGGGCGGCATCGCCATCACGGCCGGCACGGCCTGCTTCCTGGAGGTAGTTCTCGAGCGAGCCTGGAATGTCTGCATGTACGACAAGGCGAATGTCGGGCTTGTCGATGCCCATTCCGAAGGCGTTCGTCGCGGCGATCACCCGAAGCGAGCCATCGCCAAACTGCTGCTGCACGTCCCGCTTTTCCTCGGGCTTGAGCCCTGCATGGTAGTGGGCGGCCGAAAACCCCTGGCTCCTCAGGAACTCGGCAACCTCCTCTGCGGCCTTTCGGATCGAGCAATAGACGATCGCGCCGGACTTGCCCTCCCGCGGGAGCCCGTGCTGAAGCACGGAAACGATGTCGCCATGCTTGCGGCGCTTCTCGGTCGGCACGATCTCGAAGTCGAGGTTGTGCCGCTTCGCGCCGCCGTCGATCAATTGCAGTTCAATCCCGAGCACTTCCCGAAAGTGCTCCGTGATGTCCTTGACCACGCCCGGCTTGGCCGTTGCCGTCAGGCAGATCAGCGGCGCGGGACCGCTTTCGCCCGAGTATTCCTTGATGAAGCGGGCCGCATACCGGTAGTCCGGCCTGAAATCATGCCCCCATTTCGAGACGCAGTGCGCCTCGTCAAACACCCAGTACCCGACTTCCCGCTGCTCCAGGATCGATCGTACCGACGGGCTGCGCAACTGTTCCGGAGAGATCAGCAGGATGGCTGCATCGCCAAGCCTCACCCGGTCGAGCGCGTCCTGCCTTTCCGGCATCGACAGCATGCCGTTGACCGTGACGCATGCGGAGATTCCCTGACTTTGCAGGCCCTTGACCTGATCGGCCATGAGAGCCACCAGCGGCGAGATCACGACCGTCAGCGCACCAGTCCTCTGGTACTGCGCGAGCGCCGGCAACTGGTAGCAGATCGACTTTCCGGTGCCGGTCGGCAGGATTCCGAGAGTAGGCACCTTCGACATCGCGTTTGCGACGACGGTCTCCTGAAGGGACCGCCCGTCCGGCCCTGCGGGCCTTGGCCTGAACGCGTCGAAGCCGAACCAGGTCTTCAACTGGTCGACCGGATCGCCTTGTGATCGGCACCAATTGCAGGCCGGATCTCTGCATGGAGTGTCACGGAGTTCCCAAACGAGTTCGCCAGCGCGTGGAAACTGGTGACGCACCCATGGTGGCATCACGGAATTCCCTTCGGCAACCATGACCCAGGACAGCGCATAGGCGAGCGGCCAGCCATGTTGTCCGGCTGCCGAAACCGCCGCTGCTGTCCGATGCGTGCAAGCCCGCTCCTTTAGGAGTGCGCAGATCGCATCTTCCGCGGCGGCGGCGTCCGGGCGTGGCGCCTTCCTGATAAACGCAAACACTGAATCGAAACCAGAGTTGTTCCTGTCATCGGTTGCCAGCCAGTGGAGAGCAATGAGCAAATCGGGCTTCTGCAGATTGAGACTCCGAAAGCTGTCGATCTGGTTCTGCAGGACGTCGAGAACCAGTTCTGCATCATAAAGGGGGTCGCTGACACGTTCTGCCTGAAGGCGGCCATCGAGATAGTGCTTGACCAGGCGATGGTACGGGTTGCGCGGAAAAGCGAGCGGGTTCAGCCACAGCGTGTCGATCACTTTCTTGGAGAGAATCCGCAGACCAGGTCGCCTGTTCTCAAGACGGGGTCTGTCGAAATGAACGATGTTGTGGCCGAGCAGGAACTCGGCACCGCCGGCATAGTCGTCAAGCTCGTCCAAGGCATGCGCGAGGGATCCGCCATTGTACACGAATGGCCTCGCCTTGCCTGGCCGAACGGCTGCAAAGCTCTTGATGCGTTCGCCATTTGGATCGACTTCAAGGTCGATCGAGACACATCTGGAAAGAAACTCCGCCGACGCGGCCGTCTGCCGTCGCAACCCGTCTTCCAATTGGCACCCCTAGAGCGTGACGTCTCCGCGCCTTTCGCTTCCCGAATTCTTCCTGGTCTCGCAAATCCTTCCCAATTTCACTTCGAAGCGCAACAATCGGCGCGCCGTTGCGTGCGGGACTTGGCTGACCGGGCAAAATGCACTCGAAACCGGAGGGAATCAAAGAGGGGGCTGATTGAATTCGTGCGCGAAAAGCCGACAGGGTTATGGAAGTGATCCTGAAGACGTACGAACCGAGAGACGCCACCCGCTCGAATCCAAGGAGATGCTTGGCTTCAAGGCCGACGAATTCACCGGTCGGGACAAGCATGCCGACGCCACCGAAGTCAGTCGGATAGCTCGGCTCGGGTTCCGTCGCACCTTGCAAGGCACGCTGACATCATTGGCCGGGGACATGCTCCGCCGAGGCCTCGGCAACCGTGCTTCTCGCGTATGCCAGAATCTCGCCGGCACTCTTCAGGTCGTCCTGTCCGTTGACAGGGCCGTAGCCTCCGATGTCGTCGTCGGACTTGTCGTCGCCAATGCACAGCCACATCGACTTGTTCAGGAGCTCCTCTGGCAGGTGACCGGAGGCGGCAAGCCTTTCGCATACGGTCGCAGCGGACTCTTTCGACTCGCCAGTCGCGTCCTCACAGGCCTTCGACAGCGACGAAATCGCGTCTTCCGCAATGCCGGACGCCTGCGCGACCGCCTCTTCCGAGAATCCCCCGCCAGCCAGCAGCGTCGCCATGCGAAACTTCCTCTCTGCGGATTCCAGCAAGGCGCGCGCTTCCGCAAGTCGCACTTTCGCCCGTTCCTGCTTCGGGTCGGGCCGGCTGGTCTGGTACAGGACTTCCGCCGTGTTCGACGTCAGCTTGAGGAAGCCGGAGGCCTCCAGCTGAAGCATCTTCTCGTATGTCTCGCGATCGAGCGTCTTTACGGGCAATCCCGCGGCTTCGTCGCCGTATGCACTGACGTTGCCGTCATCGTCCGGATCAACCACGGCCAGCAGCGACTTTCTGCCATCCTCCGATTCCCGCATCTCCAGCATGACCAGTTGTTCGCCGTACGCGGCCCTGAACCGGTCAAGGATTTCAACTTCGGGCTTGGGTGTCCGCTCCTTCGGAACGACGGCCCCCATGACCTCTTCCAAGCGCTGAAGAAACGCAGCCCTGCCGGAAGGCAGGTTCAGCGCGCCCGATTCCGACTCGCCGTCCAGGACAGCCCCGGCTACGGCCTTCTTCTGCTCAATGAGGAAGAGCATGTTGTGCTCGATCGAGTTCTCGCTGACCAGGTTCGCGACGGTCACCGAACGCTTCTGGTGCTTTCGCCATGCACGGGCGATTCTCTGTTCCAGCCTGGCAGGGTTCCATGGCTGGTCGAGATTGACGACCGCGTTGGCGACCTGAAGGTTCAAGCCGGTCCCGCCACTCTCGGACGACAGGAACACCCGGCAGTCCGGATCTTCCTTGAACCTGCTGATTTCCGCCTTTCTCTGCTTCTGCGGCACAGATCCGGTGTGCAGGGCATAGTCGATGCCGTTGTCGCTCAGCAACGACTGAACAAGCGACAGCATGCGGACCCATTCCGAAAAGATGATCACCTTGGAATCGGCGTCGCTAAGCAACTCCTCGAGTATGCGCTCCAGTTCGTCCAGTTTTGGGCAGTCCCGCACCTTTTCGTCGAGAATGTAGGGCGTGTCACAGATCATGCGCATGCAGGCCAAGCCGAGCTGCAACCGCTTGAACTCCGCTTCCGTCAGCGGGCGCCGCTGGGCGACCGAGGCGATTCTGGCCACCAGGTAAGCGTAGTCCTCGTAGCGCGCCTGCTGTTCTTCGGTCATCGGCACGAAGTAGTTGTTGACCGTACGGCCGGGAAGATCGTCCTCCACCTCGACCTTGCGTCGTCTCAACATGTACGGCTTCACGCGCTCGCCGAGTTCGTCCAGGTTCTTGTAGCCGATCGCCCGACCCCGATCGTCGAGGCGGTAGTACTGGCGGTTGAACCGAAACAGGGGACCGAGGATCGTGGGATCCAGGAACTGAAGAATCGAGTAGATTTCGTCGATCCGGTTCTCGATCGGCGTGCCCGTGAGCACGAAGGCAAACCGGCTTTGGAGCTGCTTGACGGCGATGGCAGTCTTCGTGCGCCAGTTCTTGATGCGCTGGGCCTCGTCGAGGATGACGATGTCGGGCTGAAGCAGTTTCTGAAGGTCTGCCCGGTCGATCAGGATCTGCTCATAGTTCGCGATCGTGAAGAATTCCGGGTTCCTGTAGGCCTCAAGCCTCGCGGCGCGAGGCCCGAAGACGGTGCGGTAGGGCAGGTTTGTCGCGGCTTCGATCTGCTCTGCCCATTCCGACTTGAGCGACGCGGGGCAGACAACGAGCGCGCGCTCGACGCCATCGATCTGTCTCAGGAGTTCACAGGCCGCCAGCGCCTGGCAGGTCTTCCCCAGCCCCATTTCGTCCGCCAACAGCGCACGTTCCTTGAATGCCAGGTGCATCATTCCCTCACGCTGGTAGGGAAACAGCGGGAAGTTCAGCACTTCGAAGGTCCGCTCGCCCGCATCCACCGCGTCGAGAAATGCCGCTCGCCTACTTGCCGGCCGTTCCCGTGCAAGCTGCTGGTCTCCCCATCTCTCGAGCAACCTGGAGACGCGCACATGGTGCGGATGCGCGTCGGCGACCCGTCTCAGGCTTGCGAGCGACTGCTTGTCACGCAGGCGCTTGAAATCCTCGAGCCGGCTCTCGACATCGTCGCGGACGTCTGCGGGAAAGTGCCCGTCGGGCAGCAAAATGGCAGGTGCCGTGTCGCTCATGGACTGGAGATGCACCTCAATGCGAGGAGATTGCCGGCTTGCGGCACCCGAACGCATCCGGCTTCCGGAATTGGCAATCAGGTTGAGCACGCCCTCGACATGCTTGCATGTACCCAGCCCGTAAGCGTTCGGTCGAGCGGTGATGGCTTTCCTTGACGCGTGTTTGGCGGCC
>VYCX01000001.1:8424-9062 GCA_009843725.1 Boseongicola sp. SB0675_bin_26 | reverse complement strand
GGCGGCATGACCAAGGCGGTTGCCACCGGCATGCCGAAGCTGCGAATCGAGGAAACCGCGGCCAGGCGCCAGGCGATGATCGACCGGGGCGACGAGGTGATCGTCGGGGTCAACAAGTACCGGGCGGCGGAAGAGGACGAGATCGACATTCTCGAAATCGACAACGAGGAGGTGCGCAAGGCCCAGGTCGCGCGGCTCGAAGAGGTGCGGAAAAACCGTGATCCGGCCGCGTGCGAAGCGGCGCTTGCAGAACTGGAACAGGCCGCGCGCGGGGACGGAAACCTGCTTTTCGCCGCGGTCGAAGCGGCGCGCGCGCGGGCCACAGTGGGAGAGATCAGCATGGCGATGGAAAAGGTGTTCGGTCGCCATCGGGCCGAGATCAGGACGCTCGCGGGAGTGTACGGGGCTGCATACGAGGGCGATGAAGGCTTTGAAGCGATCCAGAGGGAAGTGGAATTGTTCGAGGAGGACGAGGGACGTCGGCCTCGCATGCTGGTCGTCAAGCTGGGCCAGGATGGCCATGACCGGGGGGCGAAGGTGATTGCCACGGCCTTTGCGGACATCGGGTTCGACGTGGATGTCGGGCCGCTGTTCCAGACACCGGAAGAGGCCGCGCAGGCCGCGGTCGACAACGATGT
>VYCX01000001.1:7873-8414 GCA_009843725.1 Boseongicola sp. SB0675_bin_26 | reverse complement strand
GTCCGGCTGATTCGCGAGGCGCGAAGCTAGCGCCACGACTGACTTGAATCATGGGGGCTGGCCGTGACGGAGACCGTCATTCGGCTGGCCCGGGCCGGCCACGCATCACGCAAATTGCGCTTGCAGACGCGCTCCGCATCCGCATCTTTCCACCATGAAGCTCTCCTTGGAACTCGACCACTTGGCGGTTGCCTGCCGTTCGATCACGGAGGGCGTGGCGTCTGTCGAGGGCGCGCTTGGAGTCCGAATGTCACCGGGCGGCAAGCACGCTGCCATGGGAACGCACAACGCGCTCCTCTCGCTTGGGCCGGATGCGTATCTTGAGGTCATTTCCGTGGATCCGGCGGCCTCACGGCCAGACCGCAAACGCTGGTTCAATCTCGACAATCATGCCGGGCCGCCGCAGCTTGCAAACTGGGTCTGCCGCACGGACGACCTCGCGGCCGCGCTCGATGCCGCTCCTGAAGGGACCGGAACACCCATGGCGCTGGCCCGCGGGGAACTTGCCTGGCGCATGGCCGTTGACGAGACCGGGACGCTT
>VYCX01000001.1:0-7863 GCA_009843725.1 Boseongicola sp. SB0675_bin_26 | reverse complement strand
CCGTTTGACGGCGCGATGCCTGCCCTCATCCAGTGGGACACGGATGCTCATCCATGCAAGACCCTGCGCGACGTCGGCCTGAGGCTTCATTCCCTGGACGTGTTCCATCCCGAAGCGTCCGGCCTGCTCGAAGCCTTCCCGGCACTGAAGACGCTGGGTTCCGTCACGGTTCGGCACGGACCCGAAACGCGCCTCGTGGCGCAGATTTCGACGCCTGGCGGGATGCGGGTGCTCCAATGATCATTCGCCCGGCTGTCGAAGGCGATGCCGGACGGCTTGCGGAGATCCAGAATCCCGTCATCCGGGACACTGCGATCACCTTCAATCCGAAGGAGCGGAGCGAGGCAGAAATGCGAATCGCCGTTCGTGACCGTCCTTGCTTCCTCGTGGCGGAGGTTGGCGGGCGCGTGATGGGCTTTGCAAGTTACGATCAGTTCAGGAAGGGGCCTGGATACGCGCGCACTGTCGAACACACCATCGTCATTTCCGAAGAGGGACGGGGCCAAGGCATGGGGCGTGCATTGATGGATGCAATCGTGGAACATGCGCGCAACGCCGGAATTGGGTCGATCTGGGCGGGCGTGAGCGGCGAGAACCCTGCCGGAGTGGCGTTTCACGCGAGTCTCGGATTCGAGGAGGTCGCGCGACTGCCCAAGGTCGGATACAAGTTCGGCCGCTGGATGGATCTCGTGCTCTTGCGCAAGTGCCTTGACGAGGCCTGCCGCGAATAGGCCGGCTTCACCCAAGGGAAATCGGACAGGTCGAACGGACGCTCTTCATCCTCGTGCGGCTGCTGGACATCGGCATGCGGCAATGAGGCGATGCTGGGCTGAACAAGGCGAAGGCACAGAATTCTCTACACCGGAAACCCGCTCAGGCAGTTCTCGCCGCTCGGATGGAGGCCATACCCTCCCCTACTGCAGGAACAGATGGTCCAAGGTCACAGCTTCAATGATGCAACATGGGATTCCGCCCCCGGAACAGGCCCGTAGAACGTGGTTTTGCAATGAGCCCAAGTCGGGCCGGTTTCAAACGCAAAGCGCTCCTCTGCCAATGGCGCCGAAATTGGCGCCGAAGATCCTTGGCACTGCACGCGTTCCAGGACTCACAGGGACGGGCCTTCGTCAACGTTTCCGTAAGGCTTCGTGGCCGTTCCGGGAACGTCCGGCGACGGCAGCACCTCCTTGACCTTGTCCGGCAGCATCTTCCAAGATTGCGCGACAGCAGCCCGCCAGGCGGGACCGCGGTCGAGGAACTCGTTCCAAGCATCGATCAGGTCGTCGGGTCGGTCCCGAACCAGAACGCGGCACAGGATGTCGGCCTGCGCCAAGTCCTTTCGCGCCTTGTCGCGGCCTGAGGCGTTCGGGCGGCGACGGGACGCCACGAGCAGCTTATGGACCGCGAAGCGTTCCGGTGCCGGAACCTTGACGGGGATGCCGGGGCCGTGGAGAACAACCGCCTCGATCTCCTGATACACTAGAAAGTCGAGGAATCGAAGCGGCTGAGCATCTCTTCCAAGAGCGGGAAGATGCACGGGCCGGTCCCGGGGCGGACCGCGTAAGGGTGCCAGGATGTCAACGGCAAACCTTTCCTGGCTTCCGTCTCGGATGGCGTAGCGCAGGATGCTGCGCGGATCGAAAGGCGAAGGCACGGCCTCGAACCGGGAGTCTGCCGTTTTCAAGACGGAAAGCAGGTCCGGCTCGATCCGGTTCTGGACGGCGATCAAGATGGCGGGGATCTGGCCGACGTCCACGTCGCCCGTGCGTGACACCGCGCCGGGGGTCATGAATCCCAGCATCGGGACGTAGAACTGGAAAGCCAGGGATCCGACGACAGCTGCGCGCAGACGAAATGCGCCGGCATCTGACTTGTCGCGGCACGGGATCAGTCGCCGCTCGGATCGCTCGCAATTCAAACAATGCCTGTTAACCCCTGTCACGTGCGTGTAATGTCGCGCGAAGGCAAGATTCGATCGGGGGGAAGTTACATGGCAGGTTCGATAAACAAGGTCATTCTGATAGGCAACCTGGGGCAGGATCCGGAAGTGCGCACGTTCCAGAATGGCGGGAAGGTCTGCAACCTTAGTGTTGCGACGTCCGAGACTTGGAAGGATCGCAACACGGGAGAGCGTCGCGAGAGGACTGAATGGCATCGGGTTGCGATTTTCAACGAAGGTCTTGTTCGCGTTGCCGAGCAATACCTTACCAAAGGCTCGAAGGTATATGTCGAGGGGCAACTCGAGACCCGGAAATGGCAGGATCAATCCGGCAACGACCGCTACACGACAGAGATCGTGCTGCGACCCTACCGAGGTGAATTGACAATGTTGGACGGCCGGGGCGGTCGAGGAGGATTGGGTGGCCAGTACGACGATGCACGTGCGGGCCCGCCGCCTGCCGACCAGGGCGGCCAGTATTCGGCAAGCCAGGATCTTGACGACGAAATTCCGTTCTGAGCAGCGCCGGAAAGTCCACGGGATGCATTGACCGGTGCCAGCCCGGACGGGCGGCGCGGCATGCCGCGAAACCTTGAAGACGGAAACATCCGCATCATCCGCAAGCTGCGACTGACCCAATGGCAGTTGCTTCTTCCGGAAACCAGGTTGTTCCGGTCGCATCCGTCGCTGTGCGTTCGGCACGTGCCTGGCAGTGCCAGCATTGCCCGAAGCGCACGGAATGCGCGTTGCGGATCTGGCGACATGTCACGCACGGGCGTGCCGGGTCTTCGGGTGCATGGAGCTCTCCAGGAGATTCTCGGACTGATGCAGCACATGTTCGGCCTGTCCCACGATCATGGGATCCGGGATGCCCACGACCCTTGCGTCCTTTCCCGGGTAGTCGAGGCTGTTCAGGAAGTGCTGCATGCAGGCGATCCTTGCCCTCTTCTTGTCGTTCGACTTGATGATCGTCCACGGCGCATCGGCGGTGTCCGTGTAGAAAAACATGGCTTCCTTGGCCTCGGTGTAGGCACCCCACTTGCCCAGGCTGGCACGGTCGACCGGTGACAGCTTCCAGCGCTTCAGCGGATCGGACTCGCGAGAATCGAAGCGGTTCCTTTGCTCGTCCTGTGTCACGGAAAACCAGTACTTGTAGAGCCGGATTCCCGATCGGACGAGCATTCGTTCCAGCTCCGGGGCCTCGCGCATGAACTCGAGATACTCGTTCGGAGAGCAAAATCCCATGACGCGTTCCACGCCGGCGCGATTGTACCAGGACCGGTCATAGAACACCATTTCGCCAGCCGTCGGCAGGTGCTCGACATACCGCTGGAAGAACCACTGCCCCTTCTCGGTATCGGAGGGCTTGTTGAGTGCGACGACCCGTGCGGTCCGGGGGTTGAGGTGCTCCATGAAACGCTTGATCGTGCCTCCCTTGCCGGCGGCATCCCGGCCTTCGAAAAGCAGGACGAACTTCTGTCCCGTTTCCTGTGCCCAGATCTGCACTTTCAGCAACTCGGCCTGCAATTTTGCCTTGCGCCCCTCGTAAGAGCGGCGGGACAGCCGATCAGAATAAGGGTACTTTCCGCGCTCGAACGCGTCGCGGACTTCCTCGATTGTCTTCGGACTGGAACTCGCTGCGCCTTTCCCGTCCTTTGCCTTGGCGGAGTTGGTAGCCATGAGATGTCTCCTGTACAGCCCGCTTGAGGCGTGCGCGTGCCGCGGATCGAATCAAAGGAGACGGTACGGTTCGCGACCTGCCAGCGTGGGTTCGATCTGAGAAATGCAAAGAGCGCGGCACTTCAAGCGTTTGCACCAAATAGCCCATTGCGGCCTTGACGTCCACAAATGCGCGCCGGACGGGGACTGCCTGGACAGAAATCTCAGGCTTGGCATGATGCAGGACAGGCAGCAGCTTCCATTGCCGCAACAGGTCAAGAAGCGTGGCTCAAGGCGCGGGAGCCTGCTTCCTGGCCTCTTGGCGGCTCACTTGATCAGCTTTCCCATGGCCACGGCGGTGTCGCACATGCGGTTCGAGAACCCCCACTCGTTGTCATACCAGGTGAGAATCCGCACCATGCTGCCATCGATGACCTTGGTCTGGTCCATGTGAAAGATCGATGAATGCGGGTCGTGGTTGAAGTCGTTCGACACCAACGGCTCGTCCGTGTAGCCGAGAACGCCCTTCAATGCCCCGTCAGCCGCCGCGCGGATCGCGGCATTCACCTCGTCCGCATCCGTGGCGCGCGACGCCTCGAACACCAGGTCGACAACCGAGACATTGGGTGTCGGAACCCGGATTGCGACGCCGTCAAGCTTGCCGTTGAGCTCGGGCAATACCAGACCGACGGCCTTGGCCGCTCCCGTCGAGGTCGGGATCATGCTCAGCGCGGCCGCCCTGGCCCGGTAGAGGTCCTTGTGCATCGTGTCAAGCGTCGGCTGATCGCCCGTATAGGAGTGGATCGTGGTCATGAAACCCTTGGAGATGCCGATCGAGTCGTTCAGGACCTTGGCCACCGGTGAAAGGCAGTTCGTCGTGCAGGAGGCATTGGAAACCACGATGTCGTCCGAAGTCAGGGAAGCGTGGTTGACCCCGTAGACGATTGTCTTGTCGACATTCGTCGCCGGTGCCGAAACCAGCACGCGAGAGGATCCGTTCTCCAGATGCGCCTCGCACCTTTCCTTCGAGGTGAAGATGCCGGTGCACTCGAGCACAACGTCGACATGCTCCCATGGCAGCTCGGACGGGTCGCGTATCGCGGTGACCGCCATGGGACCGCGGCCCACGTCGATCATTGAGTCGCCGCTCTTGACCTCGACCGGAAAGCGCCCATGCACGGAATCATACCTGAGCAGGTGCGCGTTGGTTTCGACCGGTCCCAGATCGTTGACCGCCACGACTTCGATGTCGGTTCGTCCGCTTTCAATGACGGCGCGCAGGACGTTGCGTCCGATGCGGCCAAATCCGTTGATTGCCACCCTTACAGCCAAGTCGTTCTCCTCTCGTGATGCGATCGCGAATGTGCGGACCAAGCCATGGAAGTCGAGGTCCCGGAACCGTCGTGCGCCGAGACCGCCGGATCGTTGCGGCGCGTACGGCATCGGCAATGCTTCCGGCAACGGGGCGGTCCGGCTGGTCCGTGCGCACCTTATGGCAAGAAGTCATGCGCTGCAAAAGGGCAAAGGTTCAGGAAATCGGCAGGAATGTCGGCAGCGGCAAACAGCGTTTCGTCGTGGCAGGCGACGCCTGGGATCCAGGCGCTGTGCAGGCAGGCCGAACCAGGTCCGATCGCCGTGCGCCATCGAGCAGGTTCACCCCATTCCTCCGCCGATCATTCGTCGTGCAAGGCGAAGATAGGCCTCGGCAACCGGTCCGCCCTTCAGCACCACCGGCCTTCCTTCGTCGCCGGACACCCGCACATCCAGGGACAGGGGAATTTCTCCCAGGAAGGGCACGCCAAGCGCTTCCGCTTCGGCCCTGGCGCCGCCGTGTCCGAAGAGATGTGCCTCGTGGCCGCAGTTTGGGCAGACATAGGTCGACATGTTTTCGATCAGTCCCAGGACCGGGGCCTTGAGGGTCCTGAACATGTCGACCGCCTTGCGCACGTCCAGCAGCGCGACATCCTGCGGGGTCGAAACCACGATGCAACCGGTGACCTGTGTCCGCTGGCACAGCGTCAACTGGACGTCGCCCGTGCCTGGCGGCAAGTCAATGATCAGAACGTCCAGGCTTCCCCACTGCACCTGTCCGAGCATTTGCTGGAGCGCTCCCATCAACATCGGTCCCCTCCAGACCACGGCCTTCGAGGGCTCCACCATGAAGCCGATCGACATCAGCGTGACGCCGTGGGACTGGAGGGGAACTATGGTCTTGCCGTCAGGCGAGGACGGCCGCTTCATGACGCCCATCATCTTGGGCTGGGACGGTCCGTAGATGTCGGCATCGAGGAGCCCGACGCGCCGACCCTCGCTTGCCAACGCAACCGCCAGGTTCGACGCAACCGTCGATTTTCCGACACCCCCCTTCCCGGATCCGACGGCGATGATTCTGTCGACGCCCGACACCGGATTCGGAACGGCGTGCCGTGATTCAGGATGCCTTCCGACCTTCAGCGACGGGGGCGCCTTTGGCGGCTGCGAATCATGTGCCGTCAGGACGGCCGAGACCGATTCCACGCCGTCCATGCCGGCCACCGCCGCCTCGGCCTCGGCTCGGGCAGCTTCCAGGGCCCGCGCGGCATCGGGGCTTTCGGCTTCGATCACGAAATGCACGGAACCGCCTTCGATGCGGAGCGCACGCACGAGATCCCGCGACATCAGGTCGCCGCCGCCGGGCACCGGCACGGATTTCAGCCGTGCGACGATGTCGTCGTGTTTGACAGCCAAGCCAGCTCTCCTTTTCCCAGGTCCTGCGTAGTTTGCGCGCTTCGGCTGCCGGAGCAAGCGCTGAACGACCGCCCGCGAGACGTGCGGTTCCTGCAGCGACCGCGCGGAAGCCCGCACGTGCGGCAGTCATGTTTCATTCGCATAGCCGCATTGCAGAAACATTCATTGTGCAGGTGCAGCATAAAATTATGTTCGTGAACGGCAACACATGGTGCGTTGCCGGAATTTGGTGAAAGGACGGATCATGAGTGACACGATTCTCGCACAAATGCAGCCCGGCAGCCGCCTTGGGGTGTATCGCAAGTCTCTTGCAGGACGCTTTGCCAGTTACCGGATGTACCGCCAGACGCTGGCGGAACTGGAGTCGCTCGGCGCGCACGAACTCGAAGACCTTGGCCTGGCGCGCGGTACGATTCGGGAAGTTGCCTATCGGTCGGTCTACGGCTCTCAGGACACGTGAATTTCCGCTTCCGGGCCTTCGGCCTGGTGACGGCGCCCCTTTCCTCCCAGGCGCCGTCATCGGCGGGAGGCCCGGTGGCCCTCGCGGGCCTAAAGCGATGGCGGCGGCACTCCTCCCGTGCCGCCGCCATTTCCTTTTCTCGATTGGCCTCTTCGGCCGGCGCCGCCGGGAAGGGGGTCAGATCTGCCTTTCCGGCATCTGCACGACCAGGCCGTTCAGCGCATCGGTGACCTTGAGCTGGCAGGTCAGCCGCGAGCGCGCCGAATCCGGTTCATACGCGAACTCAAGCATGTCTTCCTCCATCGCGTCGATGGGTGGCAGCCTGTCGGTCCAGTCCGGGTGCACATAGACGTGGCAGGTCGAGCAGGCGCAGGCGCCACCGCAGTCGGCCTCGATGCCGGGGATGGCGTTGTCACGGGCGCCTTCCATGACGGTCAGGCCGTTCGGCACGTCCACGACATGCTCGGTCCCGTTGTGCTCGATGTAGGTGATCTCCGCCATGGAGGCTCCCTCGATTCGCTGGCCCTCTAACTATGCTGCTTCGAAGCCCCGTGCCACCCCTTCTTTCAGGTCGCGCATGTCCGGGTCGTCCTTGCCGATGACCGGGACAAGCGACTTCAGGCATTGCATAAGGAACCAAAAGTTCTATTTTTGTTCATATGACTGAGCCACATGTCTCCATGCAGGTCTGGCCCCGTCCGCCCAGTTGCTTGCCGCATGACCAGCTTGACCTGCCGCCGAACGGTGCCCGCATTGCCGTGGCAGGCCTTGTCATCGTGCGGCAGCGCCCCGGCACGGCGAAGGGCGTGATTTTCATCACGCTTGAAGATGAAACCGGCATCTCGAACGTCATTGTCTGGCGCAGGATGTACGAGCGCTTTCGCCGGGCAGTGATTGCGGGACGTGCGCTCAAGGTGACGGGTCGCGTCGAGCGCTCAAGTGGCGTGACCCATGTGATTGCCGAGAGGATCGAGGACATCTCCTGGATGCTTGATGAATTGCTGGGTTCGGCGGGCGCCACCGACCCGGCGGCGACTTCGTCCGCGGGTGTTGCGCCGAGATGACCGCCTGTGTCCCCGGC
>VYCX01000231.1 GCA_009843725.1 Boseongicola sp. SB0675_bin_26 | reverse complement strand
GCGTGACCACCGAGTATCTCGTCAATTCCGACATGATGCAGATCAAGATGGCCCAGGGCGCCAAGCCCGGCGAGGGCGGCCAGCTGCCGGGCCACAAGGTCGACGCGGTCATCGCCAAGGTGCGGCATTCGACGCCCGGCGTCGGCCTGATCTCGCCACCGCCGCATCATGACATCTACTCGATCGAGGATCTCGCCCAGCTCATCTACGACCTGAAAAACACGAATCCGGACGCCGACGTCTCGGTGAAACTGGTGTCGGAGGTCGGGGTGGGAACGGTTGCGGCAGGGGTCTCGAAGGCGCGTTCCGATCACGTGACCATTTCCGGGTTCGAAGGCGGCACCGGAGCCAGCCCGCTGACGTCGATCACGCACGCCGGCTCGCCGTGGGAGATCGGGCTCGCCGAGACCCACCAGACGCTGGTGCTCAACCGGCTTCGCGGCCGCATCGCGGTCCAGGTCGACGGCGGTCTCAGGACCGGGCGCGACGTGGTCGTGGGCGCGCTGCTCGGCGCGGACGAGTTCGGCTTCTCGACCGCGCCGCTGATCGCCGCAGGCTGCATCATGATGCGCAAGTGCCATCTCAACACATGCCCGGTCGGCGTCGCGACCCAGGATCCGGAACTGCGCAAGAAGTTCACCGGCACGCCGGAACACGTGATCAACTATTTCTTCTTCGTCGCGGAGGAGGTGCGCGAACTGATGGCTCGGCTCGGTTTCGTCCGCTTCGCGGACATGATCGGCGAGTCCCAGCATCTCAACCAGCGCCGCGCGATCGAGCATTACAAGGCGAAGGGCATCGACCTGTCGCGGCTTCTCGCCAAGCCCGACGCCCCGCCAGGCGTAGCCACGCATAACAGCGAGCGCCAGAATCACCATCTGGAAAAAGTCCTCGACCGCCGGTTGATCGAATTGGCGCAGCCCGCGCTGACCGAGCGCCGACCGGTCCGCACGGAGGTGTCGATCCGCAACATCGACCGCACGACCGGCGCAATGCTGTCGGGCGAGGTCGCGAAGCGATTCGGCCATGCCGGCCTGCCCCAGGACACGATTTGCGTGACGTTCCGGGGCACAGCCGGCCAGAGTTTCGGCGCGTTCCTCGCCAAGGGGGTCTCCTTCGAGCTGATCGGGGAAGCCAACGACTATACCGGCAAGGGCCTGTCGGGAGGCCGTCTGGTGGTCTACCCGCCGGCGAAGAGCGCGATCGTTCCGGAGGACAGCATCATCATCGGAAACACCGTCCTCTACGGCGCAATCTCCGGGGAATGCTATTTCCGCGGGGTCGCGGGCGAACGCTTCGCGGTGCGCAATTCGGGCGCCATCGCGGTGGTCGAAGGCGTCGGCGACCATGGCTGCGAATACATGACGGGCGGCATCGTGGTGTGTCTCGGCCACACGGGACGCAACTTCGCTGCCGGCATGAGCGGCGGCATCGCCTATGTTCTCGACGAGGAAGGCGATTTCGAGCGCCGCTGCAACCTTGCCATGGTCGAGCTTGCACCCGTCAAGGCCGAGGACGAATCGCTTGAGCGCCTCGCGCATCAGGGCGGAGACCTCGAAGGCCACGGACTGGTCGACGTGATGCGCGACATGACCCGCTTCGACGGCGAACGCCTGAAGAGCCTCATCGAAAAGCATGTCCACTACACCGACTCGGCGCGCGGCCGGCGGATCCTGAAGAACTGGGACTCCTGCCTGCCGCGATTCGTCAAGGTGATGCCCGTCGACTACTACCGCGCGCTGCGGGAGATGGAGCTCGCTCAGCCGGCCGATCCCCCGGCGCTTCTGGCGGAGAGCGGCTGAATCATGGGCAAGGTTACGGGTTTTCTCGAATTCGACAGGCACGAACAACGCTACGCGCCGGTGGCCGACCGCGTCCGCCACTTCGACGAGTTCCTTATACCGCTGGACGAAAACACCCTGCGGCAGCAAGGCGCGCGCTGCATGGATTGCGGCATCCCGTTCTGCCACACGGGCTGCCCGGTCAACAACATCATCCCCGACTGGAACGACCTCGTTTACCGCGACCAATGGCGGGAAGCGATCGAAGTGCTGCATTCGACCAACAACTTTCCCGAATTCACCGGCCGAATCTGCCCGGCGCCCTGCGAGGAAGCCTGCACGCTGAACATCGATGACGCGCCGGTGACCATCAAGTCGATCGAATCCGCCATCGCCGACCGCGCCTGGCAGGAGGGTTGGGTGGGTCCCGACATTCCCGCCGCCAGGACCGGCAAGCGCGTGGCCATCGTCGGTTCGGGCCCTGCGGGGATGGCCTGTGCGCAGCAGCTGGCGCGGGCCGGGCATGACGTCACGGTGTTCGAGAAGAACGCCAGGCCGGGAGGGTTGCTCCGCTACGGCATTCCGGACTTCAAGATGTCAAAGGACTTTGTCGACCGACGCATCCGCCAGATGGAGGCGGAAGGCGTGTCCTTCCGCACCAACTCGCATGTCGGGGTCGGCCTCGAGACGGGAGACGTCGTCCGGGACCACGACGCCGTGGTCCTGGCGGGCGGGTCGGAGAAGGCACGCGACCTGCCGGTAGAGGGAAGGGATTTGCGCGGCGTCGAATTCGCGATGGATTTCCTGCCCCAGCAGAACCGGCGCATCGGCGGCGAGCCGCTCGGCGAGGTGGAGGAGATTTTCGCTGGTGGAAAGCATGTCGTCGTGATCGGCGGCGGCGATACAGGTTCGGATTGCATCGGAACGTCGTTCCGCCAGGGCGCGGTCTCGGTGACGCAGCTCGAGATCATGCCCATGCCGCCGGAGCAGCCTGACAAGGCCACCACATGGCCGCTGTGGCCGCTGCGACTGCGCACTTCCTCATCGCAGGCAGAGGGAGCAGGCCGCGACTGGAGCGTCGCGACCAAGCGCCTTTCTGGCGCCGACGGGGCAGTCTCTACCCTCCACGCCGTCCGGCTGGACCAGCACATGCAGGAAATCCCCGGAACCGATTTCGATCTGAAAGCGGAGCTCGTGCTGCTTGCCATGGGTTTCGTTCATCCGGTCCACGAAGGGATGGTGGACGAGATCGGAGTGGAACTGGACGCACGAGGAAACGTCCTCGCCGATACCGACAGCTACGCCACTACGCAGCCCAAGGTTTTCGCTGCGGGCGACATGCGCCGGGGCCAGTCGCTCGTGGTTTGGGCCATCCGCGAGGGTCGGCAATGCGCCCGCGCCGTTGACGAATTCCTGACGGGGTCGTCGTCATTGCCACGGTGAAGCGGGCGTGGAATCACTTCGATTGCGGCCACAGCACGGATCGCGTTCTTCCTTTCGGTCAGCGTTCCAGTTCCTCGCAAGACAGGCCTTAGGATCGGCCCGCGACGGGTCGGCCCGACCCGCTGCGGCGGCGGCGATGGCGGCAAGGTCGCGCATAGGCAGCGATTCTGACCGGAAGGCCCTGCGACATTGACCTGTGCCTCGCGCCCTTCTGGAGGTCGAAGTCTTGGGTCGTGTTGCCCGGATGACCGATCGCGACGACAAGCGCTCGTCGTCACGGTCGCGACGCTCCCGCCGCTGCTCTGGGCGGCTTTCCGTTCCAGAGCATGTCCGACCCGCTTGGAATCATCGGGGATTCCCTTTCGGATGGAGGTCTGATTCGGTGCCCGCATCGCAATCAGGAGACCCCCGGCGGTGCCCAAGGCAAGCTTCACCGATTTTTGCATGCGCTGCGTCGCGGGCACGCAGGCCGGTGACACCTGCCACGCCGTGTCCGTCAGGCGGCCCGAGTCCGGCGTAGACGCTCCCTGAACGAACCGGAGCGAGGCGAGGAAGCACAGGAACGTAACAATTTTACAATATATGTAATTGTGGTGTAAACTAGCTACACCAACACTCGATTTTTGTGGAATTTTGTCGTGCGCGCAATTATGTTGCGCAAGACAGCTCAAATTGGGTGCATTATGTCTCGAAAAATACTGATCCTCGGCGCTTCACACGGGTCGCTTCTCGGAACGAAACTTCTCATGGCGGGCCACGACGTGACGCTGGTGTGCCGCAAGGCGACTGCCGAACTGATCAACGACAAAGGCACCGAGGTGCGAATCAAGCTGCGTGGCGAGGATTTGCATCGCCCGTTCCGTTCAATGGACCTGCCGGGAACGCTCGACGCGATGGTGCCGGGCGAGGTTCGGCTCGAAGCGCATGACCTTGTGGTTCTCGCCATGTCCGAGCCGCAATATGCCGACGCTGACGTGCGCGCGCTTCTGATGCGAATTGCGCAGGCCCGGGTGCCGTGCCTTTCCCTGATGAACATGCCGCCGATGCCTTATCTCAGGCGCATCCCGGGTCTGGAAACGGACAAGCTTGCCGCGTGCTTCACGTCGCTCGACGGTTGGCGGGATTTCGTGCCCGGCCTTGTGTCGCTTTGCAGCCCGGACCCGCAGGCGTTCCGCCTTCCGGACGCTGGCGCGAACGTGCTTCATGTAGGCCTGCCAACCAACTTCAAGGCCGCCCCGTTTGAAGTGTCCGAACACTGCGAGATGCTTAAAGAGCTGGAAGCGGACATCGACGCCATCCGTGTCGAGGGCGAGGAGGTTCCCGTGAAGCTGCGCGCCCATGATTCGCTTTTCGTGCCGCTTGCGAAATGGGCGATGCTTCTCACCGGAAACTATCGCTGCATACAGGATACAGGGATGCGTTCGATAAAGGAGGCCGTGCACGATGACATCGAAACGTCGCGGGAAATCTATCGGTCGGTCAGCGATCTTGTCGTCAGGCTCGGGGCGACACCCGACAGCCAAGTGCCGTTCGAGAAGTATGCCAAGGCCGCGGAAGGCCTGCTGAAGCCCTCGTCCGCAGCACGCGCAATCGATGGCGGCGCCCGCCATGTCGAGAGAATCGATCTGCTGGTCCAGCTCATCGCCGACCAGCTTGGCCTGGGCAATCCTGCAGTGGATGAAGTCGTGGCGACAGTGACGTCGCGCATTGCGGGCAACCTCAGAGCGGCTGCCTAGCTTTCGTAGCGGGTGTTGCCCCGCCTGTCCGGGCTGATCGGCAATTCCACCAGCAATGGCTGGTGCGCGCGCTGGGAGCATGCCTGGCGCGGGCATAGATGGCAGTTGATCCCGATCTGGCTGAACAGGTCTTCGCGATCAAGGTTGAAGGATTGCGCATATCCGATTTCGTCGACGAAGCGGAACTCGCAGCCGAGCGCAAGCGCCAGTCGCCGGTCCTGTGACTCCCGGCTGAACACGGGCCGGTCCGAGGTGCGGCTGATCGTGAAGAACCGCTCGCCCTCGGGCAATTCCACGAACTGGGGCAGGATCACGCCGGGTGTCCTGAACGACGTATGGATGTTCCAGACGGGGCAGGCCCCGCCGAATTCGGCCAGCGTGAAGGTGGTCGAGTTGAAGCGCTTGGTGACGTTTCCAGCCTTGTCGATCCTAAGAAAGAAGAACGGCACGCCCTTCGCGTTCCGGCGCTGCAGCGTCGTCAGCCGATGGCATACCTGCTCGAACGAAACACTGAAGGCCGCCGCGACCCGGTCCACGTCGTACTTGGTCGCCCGCGCGGTCGCGAGAACGTCCGCATAGGGCATCAGGAAAGCACTGGCAAAATAGTTGGCGAGTTCCACCTGGCAGCGCGCAAGCCCCGTGGAGGAAGTGATCCCGCTGTCCGAGACCAACCCGTCCAGGATCTGGTCCGCCTCCAGAAGGCACAGGACATGCGCGAGCTGAAAGGTCCGGTTCGGATAGTCGAGCGCCTGGGAAAGGAAGACCGTCGCTTGATCCCTGTCGAAAATGCGCAAGGCCTCGCTCATGTCCTCGACAGTCTGGATGCGAACCTTGACCCCGTGGCGCGCCTTCAGACGGTCCTTCAGCATCGCGTAGACATCGTCGGGCGCACAAGGCCGTTCGGCGCGAATCCTCTCCGCGGTCGTTTCAAGTGCCGGAAAGTGGTTTCCATGGTTCCGAAAAAAGTCGTGGATGATCGTTTCCGGAGAGGACGAGACGAGATTTTCCGGCATCCGTTCGCGACCCTGCCGCAGCACCTTGTCGAGCGTGGTCCGGTGCGTCCGGTAGATCTGCAGAAATTTCTCGACGAGCCCCGGAGCGTGATCGACGGCGGCCCGCAGCTCCTGGAGGTCGGGCGTGTCGCGAAAGATCGGGTCCTGAAGGACGCTGCGCAGTTCCGCCAGAACGTTGGAGCCTGGGTCCTGCACCAGCTCGCGCCAGTCAATGGCGTACTTTTCGGACAGGGCCATGAGCATCTGGACCGAGAGGCTTCGCTGGTTGTTTTCCAGCAGGTTGACGTAGGCGGGGCTGACGCCGAGCGTCTTTGCCATTGCGGCCTGGGTCTGCTTGTGGGCGCGTCGGAGCTGGCGCAACTGCGGGCCGATGAAGGTCTTGTTCATTCCGAGCCTCCATATTTTACAAAGTTACCGACCTAATACCATGATGCACACACTAACAACACAAATTGCGCCGCAAGTTCGCCATTTGCATCCCCATCGACCGAATCGGAACCCGACCTCGCCGCCGCAATCGGCCGCGAGCTTGACCGGCAACGCGATGAAATCGAGCTGATCGCCTCGGAGAACATCGTGAGCCAGGCGATTCAGGATGCTGCGGGGTCCGTACTGACCGACAAATGCGCGGAAGGTTATCCGGGGCGCCGCTATTCTGGGGGCTGCAAGTTCGTTGACAAGGCGGAGAGCCTTGCGATCGAGCGGGCGAAGGCCTTGTTCGACTGCGGCTTCGCCGCCCGGCAATCAGATTGTCACCGGATTGATTCGATCCCCGGACCCGGGGGATCCCCGAATGTCTGCAAGCGCTCGAGGATCGAACAAGGCAGCTTGCAGTCACGTGCCCGGCAACCTGACCTTGATGACCAGCCAGATGAATCAGCTGGCCGTCCGACGTCACGCCGCAGCACGCGAATGCCGCGCACGCCGCACCACCGAGGACACTTCGAGGAAATGCATGTGGACATGGTGCCGGCGTCGTTCCGACCGCGATTTTCCGCTGCACCTTGATTCCTCGGTTCGCCCGCAAGCCTCGAGTGCGCTCCGACGGCAGCAGCGGTTCCGGTGCACCGAGGCGCGATCGCCGAAGCTCAGATGGTCTTGCCAGAGGTCTCGCAGGCTTGGGCGTTCAGCGTGTCACTGCAGAAGCCATTCCCAAGCTTGAGTGCAACGACCGTCATGGAGACTGCATGACGAGACCGGATCAGAACAGGTGGCCCAGCAAGTCTATCGGGCCGTCTGGCCACGCACCGCCGGCCAGTCGCTTGGCCATGAAGATCTCGCTGAGGTCACGCCGGACCACGCTGTGGCATCGCAACTCGTCGATGGCGAGAAACGTCACGTCCACAGCATGGATCCGGCTGTATCCTGCTCGAAGGTAGAGCCGCGGGTCGTCAGCCATGGAGAGCGCAAAGGACTGGCCTTCCGCCCGTTCCTCCGCCGCTTGCAGCAGCGCGGCGCCGATGCCCTGCCTCCGCGCCGTCGGAGCGACGCAAAGGTCAACTATCCCGAGAATGTGAATGGTGGACTCGCCGATGCGCATCGCCCTGAGGTCCATGCCCACGTGCCCCACGAGCCCGCCCTGGCTCCAGGCCAGAAGACGCCGATGCGGGACCTGCTTGAAGAAGGTCCTTCCCCCATGCACGCCGCCGAAGCATGCATCAAGCAAGCTCGCGATGGCCGCATCCCGGACCGGGTCCGGCGAATCGGCCACAGAGTGGTCGGTGAGCTTCATGCGACGATTCCAGTTCCGCCTTGACGTGAATGGCGATCCCCGTCGTCCCCACGCCATCAGGTGCAACCCCGACACGAGAGGGGGAGTCCGGCGCAAGAGCGCTGTCCTTCAGGAATGCGGTGCGCAAGATTTCGCCGGGTGCCGCAATTGCTGGCACAAGGTCGTTCACGCATCGCCGCAAGTCAACTCAGGCCTTTGAACAACGCGGTGGAAGCGGACGAATCCTACGTCCCGTTGACGATCCAAGAAGAACCTTCGCCCGCGCTGTCCCTGTACCCGATTCCACGACAACTTTGTCCGCATCCACAATCTGCACCAACGCCGCAACGTCATCCCGGATTCCATGATTGTCGAGAAGCACACGCTCAAAGCCCAGTGAGGACCCCTGATGGCAAGAGGAAAGCACGGCATCTTCGCCACCGGGAATGCTTGTCAGGGCGGGCGGCAAACACGCTGCGGATCCTGCTCCATCGTTGCGTTCCCTGTCCGCCAGACGGAGTCTTCCGATGCCGTTGCCTTCTTCTGCGTCATCCACGGCCTCCGCCAACGCCGCTTGCGGGAAAAGACCATTGGACGCAAACAAGCCCGGGCGGAAGTGCTGATCCGCGAGGACCGCGACCGCCGTCATCGCGACGAATTCTGGTCCGCCTCGTCGTCGATGCAAGCGTTGCCGTAAAGCTGGTCGACGAGCCCGACTCGGATGCCGCGCGGGAACTGGTGGCGAGCGGACGGGAGTTGCACGCGCCGCCCTGGCTTGGATGTCCGACATGCCGGTGCGCAGGCACGACGACGAGACGGTAACCGCCGACGCGGCACGTCTGACGCTGGCCCTCGACCATCCGGTCTGCGACTGCGTGTATCTCGCGCTCGCGCACCGCATCGGCGCGACGGTGGTGACGGCGGATCGCCGTTCGCGGCAACCGCTGCACGATCCGGCCATGGCGAGTCCGTACAGACGCTTGCCGACCACTCGTAAACGCTATGACATATTTCCTGCGCTTCGCGCCAGCCGATGATGGAAGATGCAATGACCGGACCCGCTATACGTTCCATTCAGGAATTCCTCTCTGGCTCGACGGTTGCTTGCGTTGATGCGCAGGCTGCCATGGTGCCGGGAGCGAACCGCGCCGCAAAGGCGCACACGTTTCTGCTGTCGCGGTCGCAATTTGGCCGGGTGGCGATCAAGCCCCGGGTCGTGCAACGTCCGGCCAATGTCGCGCGGGCACCGGACTTGGTGCGGCCAGGGAGCGAAGCAACCGCATGAGCAGAAGCGTCAGCATTCGCCGCATCCTCGCCACACCCGGTCTCAGGGTCCTTTACATGTGGGCGTTCCAGTCTTGTCGGAACCTTATTGTTATCGGAACCTGACGGGGATTCTATTGCT
>VYCX01000013.1 GCA_009843725.1 Boseongicola sp. SB0675_bin_26 | reverse complement strand
CCGCGCCGCCCCCGGCCCGCCCCCGGCCCGGCGGCGCGCGCGGGCGCCCGCTCGCCCGGGCGAGCCAGCGCGTGAAGGTGAGCGAGGTCCGCTCCCCCGGGCCGCCCTCCGTCACCGACGGCGGGGCGTCCGCCGTCAGCACCGGCGTCGCCGACACCGTCGCGGTCGCCGTGTCCGTCGCCGTGGCGCCGGTCGCGTCCGTCACCGTCAGCGTGAACGTGTACGCCGCGCCGTCGGCCGCGTCCTCCGGCACCGCGAAGGACGCCTGCGGCGCGTCCGCGCCCGCGAGCGCCACCGGGTCGCCGGCGCCCTGCGTCCACGCGTAGGTCCAGTCCGCGCCGGCATCGTCCCCCGGTTCCGCCCCCAGCGTCACCGTCGCGCCCGGCGCGGCGTCGCCGACGTCGGGACCCGCGTCCGCCGCCACCTGACCGCCCGCCACCGTCACCGTCACCGTGTCGGTGTCGCTCTCGCCGTCCTTGTCCGTCACCTTAAGCTCGAAGACGAACGCCGTCCCCGGCGCCGCGTCCTCGGGCACCGTGAAGCTCGGCGTCCCCTTCGTCGGGTCGGCGAGCGCGACCTCGGGGCCGGCGGTCTGGCGCCATTGATGCGCCATCCGCCACCACCTGCCGTGCGGGTTGTGGCTCCCCGTCCCCTGCAGCGTCACCGTCTCGCCCGGCGCCGCCACCAGGTCCGGACCCGCCTCCGCCCTCGGCGGCGTCGCGCTCAGCGCGGCCACCACCTCCACCGTCATCTCGTCCGTGTCGGTCTCGCCGTCCCGGTCGGTCACCGTCAGCGCGAAGCGGTACTCCGTCCCGACGGCCGTGCCCCGGGGCACGTCGAAGCTCGGGTCGCCGCGGGTCGCGTCGGAGAGCGTCACCGCGGGGCCGTCCTTCTGGTCCCACCGGTGCGCCAGCTGGTGCCACGCCCCGTGCGGGTTCACGCTGTCGCGGCCCTGAAGCGTCACCGTCGTCCCCGCAAGCGCCTCAAGGTCCGGACCCGCGTTCGCCGCCGGCGGCGTGCCCGTGGGCGCGACCACGGACAGCGGCGCCGACACCGTCACCGCCGTCTCCGCCGAGTCCGCCCCGCCAACCGCATCCGTCACCGTCAGTCCGAACCGGTACTGGGTGCCCCCGGGCGCGTTCTCCGGCACCAGGAAGCGCGGCGTCGCCGTACGGTCATCCCTGAGGTCCACCGCGGGTCCCGAGTCCTGCTGCCAGCGAAAGTTCAGCGCCTGCGGGTCGCCACGCAGACTCACGCTCCGCGTTCCGTCCAGCGAGACCGTCTCCCCCGGTGCGCCGTTCCGGTGCGGCCCCGCGTGGGCCCGTGGCGCGGGGTATCGGCTCACCGTCACGACCACCGTGTCGATGTCGGGCGCAAACCCCTCCCGCTCTGCCCGCAGCCGGACCACCAGCTCCGTGTCGGCGTCCACCTCCGGGGCGCGGAAGCACACCCGGTCGCGGGCGAGGTCGTCGCCCACGCGCCAGAACTCGCGTTCGTCGTCACTCCATGAGCACAGCTGCACGTCCGTCCCCGAGAGCAACGTCCAAGTGTAGTCCAGCGTCTCCCAGTTGCCGAGCCTGCTTCCAGCGTTGTAGCTGCCGACGGGCTCGAGCCGCACGACGCCCTCTCCGGAATGAACGGTTTCGTCGCGGCCAGCGTCGGCAACGATGCCGGGCTGCCCGGCCTCGGCGCCGGGCCCGTCATTGTCCCTGACCTTGACCGCCGCCTGCGACATCCCGTCACGCACGATCGCTCGGGGATAGCCGCTCTCGTCCTCGTCATCGCCGACCGCGACCCGGGCGCCCGTCACCGTCACCTCGACAAGGCCCTGCGGGTCGTCCTCCCATACCGCGTCGTCGACTGTGGTCACCCGCCAGGCGGCCGACGACTGGCCGGGCGGAATGACAACCTTTCGCTCCGGCAATCCGTAGCCGAAAGTGCCGACCGTACGCGCTTTCAAGGTAACCTCAAGCGGCCGGTCCAGGAGGGGCGCAAACCACCCCAGGCGGGGCGCCATCCACGTGTGCCCGCTCGTCCAGTGACCGGCATGCACGACGAACACGGCGTCTCCGCCCTCGTCGATGGGGGATCCCTTCTGATCGACCCAGACCTGCAGCGGCGGCAGCGGCTTGCCATCGTGCGTCTCATTGTCCTGGAGCTCGACCGTTACGCTCGACGGGGAGCCGACCGTGTAGCTGGTATCCGATCCGGCGACCTGAGCCAGCGTGGCGGAACCCCTGGCTCTCAAGGTCGCGGTCAATGTGCCGCTGGTCTCTTCCGTGCGGTCGTCGTCGAGCGCGACACGCCTGCGTTCCGATTGGGTTCGCTTCGCCGGCAGGATCATCACGATCGGGCCCGTTTCCACGCCGAAGTCCCCCGGCTCCACTCCGGGATGCTCGCCGGGACCGCCGCCGGTGGCGGAGAGGACCACCTCGACCGGAATGCTCCGGCGCGGCGCGCAGTCGGAACGCAGCTCCAGAAGAGCGGGGAAGTGCTCCAAGACGATGTCGCGGGCCGCCCCGATGGTGATCACGGGGTTGGGGCAGGGGTTGAAGCCCGTGTCGGCGACGGCGACCGTGGCCGTGCGGTCCGCCGGCACGGCCAACCGGTATCCGTCCCCGGCCTCGATGGTCGCGCTCACCGAGCCGGACGGCTCCACCCGGTTGTCGTCCACGGTCTCGACCTCGAACGTGGCTTGCGTCCCGTCCGCTGGAACCACTACCGCTCGCGGGCCGGTGGCGATGCCGAAGTCGCCCTCGGCCGCGACCCGCAGATTGACCGTAAGGCCGCCTGCCGGAACGGCAAGACTTGCCGTCAGCGTGAACCGCGCCGGCGAACCCTCCGCCACCGAACCTCCACCGTCGGCCGGTGCGATGCCGAGTTCCGGCAGGCTCTCGTCGTCGATGACGGCGACCGTGGCGGCCTGCTGCGCGGCCAGCCGGTATCCGTCGGCGGCCGCGACCGTGACGCGCACCGAACCGTGCCCATCGGCCGTGTCGTCGTCCGCGGTCTCGACCGCGAAGGTGGCCCGGGTCTCGCCCGCGGGAATCGCGATCGCGGCCGGACCGGCGGCGACGCCGTGATCGCCCTCGGCCGCGACCAGCAGATTGACCGTCAGGCCGCCCGCCGGAGCTGCGGCACTCGCCGTCAGCGTGAACCGCGCCGGAGAGCCCTCAGTCACCGAAGCGGCGCCGTCGGCCGGGGCGATGCCGACCGCCGTGTCCGTGCCTCTCGGCACCCGTATGTTGAACCGCCGCACGGCGGCGTCGCTCGCCGCGGTGTTCCCGTCGCCGTCATGCACCGTGTAGACGAGCGCGTAGACGTCGCCCTCGAATTCCGGAGCGACTCTCAGCACCCGCGTCGCCGCGTCGAAACCCATGGTCGCCAGCCCCGATTCCGGCACTTCTATCGACTGGCCCGGAAGTTCCCAGGACAACGCATAGGCGTACGGCCCGCCGTTGCCGCTGCCCGCATCGGCCGCCGGAAGCGCGATCCGTATGCCCTGGGGGAACCCGGCCTCCCGGTCCGGGATGTAGCCGACCGTCGGCGGTGCGTCCGCCCCCGCGAACAGCGTGACCCGCCGCGTGCCGAAGACCGCGTTGCCGGGGGTCTCGGCGAAGGTCAGCGTGGCGTCGTGCCGGCCCGCCGGCAAGGCCCTCGCCGCGCCCGTGAGCACCAGCTCCACCTTCCGGCTCCCCCGCGCGAGCGCGCCCGCCGAGCCCGCCGTCACGCCCAGCCAGCCTGCGCTCGACGAGACCGCGAAGGACGCGGGCTCGCCCGCGTGGTTGACGACCGTGTACGGCCGGGCGGTCAAGAGCCGAAAGGGGCCGCCCGGAGGACCCCGGACGAAGAAGTCGGCGGGACCCTCTACGTCCAGGACACTCTCGATCACCCTGAGCTTGAACGAGGCCTCGATCCGGTCTTCCCGGTCGCGGTCGCCGTCATCCACCTGGTAGGTCAGCGTGTACTCGGCCGCCGTCTCCGGCATTCCGGACAGGCGCCGCGTCGCCGGGTCGAAGGACAGGCCGTTGAGCGTGCCGAGCGCCCGGCCTTCGTGGAACAGCGCGTAGCTGTACGGCCCGCCGTTGCCGCTGCCGGGGACTGCCGCCGGCAGCGTTACGTCGGCGCTCTGGCCGACGTAGAAGATCCGGTCCGGCACCAGTCCGCCGAGCTCCGGCTGGAGCCTTTGCTGGTCGTGGTCGTCGTCGCGAATCGTCCCGGTGGCGCGCGCGCCGGTCAGCGTCACCGCGGGGTCGGACGAAGACAGCTCGACGAAGAACGCCTGGTACTCTGCGTCGCCGGAATGGTGAGTCTCGTCGATGACGTCGCCGTTCACCGTCACGGCGAACGGCATGGCGGCCGTCCCCGGCAGGAAGCGCAGCGTCTCGGACCTCGCCTCGTAGTCCTCGCCCGCCACGGCGCTGTCGTCGCGGGTGCCGACCGTAATGTCGACCGCGCGCCGCGCCACCGGCGACGCGGACACCGTGAAGGTCATGACCGTCGTCCAGCCGCCGTTGCCCTCGGTCACGGCCGCGTCGTCGACCAGGAACGCCTGTGCCTGGACCCCCGACTCCGACCAAGGACCCTCCTCCCCGCCGATGCTCGCCCGCAACTGCACCTCATAGGCGAGGGCGGACAGGGTCGTGCCGGTGATCTCCGCGCTCGTCGCCGCCAGGTTCTGCGGGCCGTCCATCCAGGCCTCGCCCGCCTTGCGGTAGCGCAGATCGTAGCCGTCGATGGCCGTCGCGCCCGGCGGCGGCGCCCATTCGACCGTCAGCCTGTCCGACGCCGGCTGCACGCTCGGCGCGTCCGGCGCCGGCGGCCCCACGTTCTTCAGGTACACGATCACGGTGAGGCGGTCGCGGTACGTCACGCCCAGGTTGGTGGTCGTTGCCGTCGCCGTCAGCACGTACACGGGCCGGGTCTCGTAGTCGTGCTCGCTTCCCTTGGTACGCAACCGAAGCCTGTCCGCGACGGTGTCGTGGCGGCCAAACTCGAAATGCTCATGGCCCTCCCCGGTCAGCTCGTACTGGATGAGATGGCCCTCCGCCACATCACCGTCCGCCGACCGGAACAGCGCCGGCCGGATCATGTCGTCGACCACCACCCCTTGGCCCACGTCCTCCGCGATCCGGTAGACCAGGGGCGACGTGTCCTGAAACCGCAACGATCTGCCCGGCGGCGGCTCGTCGTCGTCCCTGATCGTCACCGTCGCCTCGACGGGGGAGCCCAGCGCGTAGGCGCCGTCGCCGGGTGCGGCCAGCGTCACCGTCACCGATCCGTGCTCCTCGTCCTCGCTGTCATCCACGGTCGGGAACGCGACCGTCGCCTCGGTCGCACCGGCGGGCAGGGTCACCGAGGACGCCGCCGGGACGGTGGAGAAGTACGCTCCCGTAGACGCCGCGTCGTAGCTCACCGCCAGAGCGGCCGCCGGCGCGAAGCTGGCCGTCACGGTGAACCGCGCGGGCGATCCCTCCGTGACGGAGCCACCGGCCTCGCCTGCCGGCGCGATGCTGACCGACGGCACATCCGTCCTGCCCACCGCTGCGGCGGACCAGTCGCTGGCGCCGTCGCCGTTGGCCGCCCGCACCCGTACCTCGTATGCCGCGCCGGCGGTGAGGCCCGTGATCGTCTCCGTGCGCTGCAGCGCGTCGCCGGTGCGCGTCCACGCGGTGAACGGGCCGCTGGAGCCCTGCCGGTACTGCAGCGCGTAGCCGGTGATGGCCGGGCGGCCGGTGTTGGGCGGAGACGGCCACGTGACCGTCAGGCGGTCGCTCTTGTCCGGCACCGCAGCGACCGTCGGCGCGCCCGGCGCCAGCGGCGGTTCGTCCACGTCCGTCACCGCGACCGTCACCGCCACGCTGGCGCTGCCGCCGTAGCCGTCCCGCGCCGTCACCGTCACCGCGTATTCGGACTTCGTCTCGTAGTCGTACCGGGCGTTGATCCGGGTCCGGAACCGGCCGTCGGCCGCGCCGATCGCGAACCGGTCCGCATCCGGTCCCGACAGGCTGTAGGTCAGGGCGTGGCCGTCCGCGTCGGTGGCCGCGACCGGCGCGCCGATGTCCCGCACGATCCGCTCGATCGCCGCGCCGACGTGCTCGTCGCCCAGGCTGCGCGTGCCGGACACGGACGCCGGAAAGACCGGCGACGTGTTGGCAAGATCGTTGTCGGCGACGGCGACCCTGGCGCTGCGGCCCGCCGCCAGCCGGTAGCCGTCGCCGGCGGCGACGCTCACGGTGACCGAACCCGCCATCTCGGCCGCGCCGTCGTCCGCCGTCCCCACCTCGAACGTCGCCTCGGTCGCGGCGGCGGGAATCGCGACCGTCGCCGGGCCGGCGGCGACGCCGTAATCGCCCTCGGCCGCGACCAGGAGGTTGACCGTCAGCCCGCCCGCGGGCGCCGCGGCGCCCGCCGTCACGGTGAACCGCGCCGGGGCGCCTTCCGTCACCGACGCGGCGCCCCCGGCCGGCGCGATGCCGACCGACGGCTCTCCGCTGCGCGTCGTGAGCACCCGGAACCGGCGGACGGCGGCGTCGCTCTCCGCCCGGTTCGCGTCGCCGTCATGCACCGTGTAGATGAGCTGGAAGTCGTCCCCGGGGAACTGCACTTCGACCGTCAGCAGGCGCGCCAGCGGGTCGAAGCTCGCGATCTGGCCCTGTTCGGGGACTTCGACGGTACCCTGGTTGTTCACCCAGGACAGCGTGTAGCCGTACGGCCCGCCGTTGCCGCTGCCCGCCTCGGCTGGCGGGAGCGTGAAGTAGCCTCTCCCGCTTTCAACGTAGGCGAGTTCCTGGTCCGGGATGTGCGGGACCGCCGGCGGCTCGTCCCCGGCGACGACCAGGATGACGCTCCGCGTGCCGAAGACGGCGCCGCCGGAGGTCTCCGTGAAGGTCAGCGTGGCGGTGTGCCGGCCGGCCGGCAACGCCCGCGCCGCGTCGGTCAGCACGAGCTCCACCTTCCGCATCCCGTTCGTGAGCTCGCCCTGCGAGCCAGCCGTCACGCCCAGCCAGCGCGCACTCGACACGATCGCGTAGGATGCCGTCCCCTCGCCGTGGTGCAGCACCGTGTACGGCCGCCGGTCGGCCAGCGGAAACGGCCCGCCGGGAGGTCCCCAAACGAACAGGGACGCCGGACCCGACACCTCGAGGGGGCTTTCGAGCACCGTCAGCCGAAACCGCGCCCGGCCGGCGTCGTTGAAGTTGCGATCGTCGTCGCCGTCGTGCACCTCGTAGGTGAGCGCGTACTCGCCCGGCACCTGCGCGGTCCCGGACAGCCGCCGCGTCGCCGGATCGAACGACAGTCCGCCAAGCGTGTACGTCTCCCCGACCGCCCGGCCGTCGTGGAGCAGCGCATAGCTGTAAGGCCCCTGGTTGCCGCTTCCCGGCGCCTCCGGCGGCAGCGTCACGTCGACGGCCTGGCCGACGTGGAAGACCCGGTCCGGCACCCCCCTGCTGAGCCAGGGCGCGTCCTTGCGATCGTCGTCGCGGATGGTCCCGGTCGCCCTGGCAGGGAGGAGCGCGACGGCGGCGTCCGCCGAGGACAGTTCCACGGAGAATGTCTGGACCGTATCGATCCGGTTGTTTGGCGTGCCATGCCACTCCTCGACGCGGTCGCCGTGCACCGCCACGCTGAACGTCGCGCTGACCGCGCCCGCCGGGAAGCGCAGGGTCGCGGACGTCGCCTCGTAGTCCTCGCCCGCCCTGGCGCTGTCGCGGCTGCGGTCGTCGACGGTCCTGACCGAAAGCGCCGCCGCCTGCCGGACCGCCGGCCACGCAGACACCGTGAAGATCATCGGCCTCCGGCCGCCGTCGCCCTCTATCACTTCCACGTCGGCGATCGAGAACGCCTGCATCTGGACCCCCGGCTCCGACCACGGTCCCGCCTCCCCGCCCATCCTCGCCCGCACCTGCACCTCGTAGGCCAGCGCCGACAGGGTCGTGCCGGCGATCTCCGCGCTCGTCGTCGTTCCCGTCAGGTTCCGCGGGCCGTCCATCCACGCCTGGCCCGCCTTGCGGTAGCGCAGGTCGTAGCCGTCGATGCCCGCCACGCCCGGCGGCGGCATCCATTCGACCGTCAGCCTGTCCAGCGCCGGCCGCACCGTCGGCGCCGCCGGCGCCGGCGGCCCCGCGTTCGTCAGCACCACGGTCAGCGGCAGGCTGTCGGTGTACGTCACGGTCCCCCATACGACCGACGCCTTCACCGTCAGCTCGTAGGTGCGCCGGGTCTCGTAGTCGTACCGCCCGGACTTGGCCTTGATGCGACCCTTTTGGCCGGACGCGAGCTCTATCGAGAAGTCCCCGGAGCCGTCCCCGCTCAGGGTGAAATGCGGATCCTGATCGTCACGCGTCCCGTCCGCCTGCCGGAAGATTGTCGACGGCGTCATGCCGATCAGCCCACCCTCGGCAATGTCCTCCGGCGTCAGGAACACCAGGGGCGACGAACTCTCGAAGGCGAGCGACTGGGCGCGCGCCGATTCGCCGAAGCCGGCCGCCGCGACGAGAACGACAAGGACCGCCGCCCAGCCGCCCGCCTTTCCCGGGCCGGGACGGCCCGTCGCGGCACGGCTGGCGCGATGGATGAACCGGGAAAGGCGCAGGAGACGGGGCCGCCCTTCGGGATCGGAAGCGCCGGCCGGCGGCGGGCCACCGTCATCTCCGCCCGGCTGCCCGGCCGCCGACAGGCTCACCTCGCCAAGCGCCCCGGAGACTCCGTCGGAATCCCCGGCGCGTTCGCCCTCCCGACGGACATCGTCACGCGGCTGGACCGCGAATCTGCCGGCCCCGGACGCCTTCCAGCCCGACCGGAATTCGCGGTCAATCATGCCGGAACCCTTCCGACCGACGGCCATTTGCGGCGTGGCGCAATGGCCCAGCCCCGGCCGGATTCGAGGGCCGCAATTGCCATCGCCACGATGCCTCAAGTCCACTATCCTCCGATTCAAGGCCCCCCGGGCCACCGAAAGCACAGCCAATTCTCGGACACTCCGTATCGTACAAAAATCATGCCCTACACCAAAATAATTTCGCAAATTTCGCAGTTTGATCAAATATCTGTCAATTTTAAGCCATAAAATATGACCATAACATAATTA
>VYCX01000234.1 GCA_009843725.1 Boseongicola sp. SB0675_bin_26 | reverse complement strand
TGCTTTAATCGCTTACACGCAAGGGGCACACCTGAACCAAGGGGTGAGCAGTTACAAGGATTCTATCCAGGCCGAGGCCGAGAACCTTGGGATCGACGGGCGCTTCGGGGCCGGGACGCCGCGCATCTCGGACGGCCAGCTCCTGTTCCTGCAGCACATGATTTCGAAGATGCGCGACGACGAGACCGGCTCGCGCATAGGCATCGTCATGAACGGCTCGCCGCTCTTTACGGGCGGTGCGGGATCGGGCGAGAGCGAGATCCGCCGCTGGATGCTGGAGAGCGACTGGGTCGAAGCCATCGTCGCGCTGCCTACCGACCTCTTCTACAACACGGGGATTCAGACCTATGTGTGGCTCCTGACCAACCGTAAGCCCGAGGACCGACGAGGCAAGGTGCAGCTGATCGACGCCTCTGGCGAGCGCTTCTGGAAGTCCATGCGCAAGTCGTTGGGCAGCAAGCGCCGTGAGATCCCGGAAGAGGCGCGCGCCGAGATCGTGCGCATCTACGCCGCATTCCTGAACGGCGAAAGCGGGCAGGAGGAGGTGTCCCGCGTCTTCGACGCCACCGATTTCGGCTATCGCGAGATCCGCGTCGAACGCCCGCTGAGGCTGAATTTCCGGGTCGATGACGAACGGCTTGCCCGCCTGGCTTGCCAGAAGCCATATGCGCGACAAGACGAAAGCGACCGGGTTGCTGTCAAGGCCGCGCTGCGGACCATCGGCGACGCATTGTTCACCAACAGGGAAGTCTTCGAGGATGTCGTCTCCAAAGCGCTGAAAGCCGCGGGACTGAAGATCGGGGCGCCGGTCAGGAAGGCGATCCTGGCCGCGCTTTCCGAACGCGACGAACAGGCCGAAATCTGCACGGGAAAGGACGGCAGGTCGGAGCCCGACACCGAGCTGCGCGACCACGAACGCGTGCCCCAGGGCGAGGACTGGCGGGAGTACATGAAGCGGGAGGTCCTGCCGTTCGTGTCCGACGCATGGGTCGACGAGAGGTACTTGGATGCCCGCGACCGCGAGGTCGGCCGCGTTGGTTACGAGATCAACTTCAACCGTTACTTCTACAAGTACGTGCCGCCGCGTCCGCTCGAGGAAATCGACGCCGAGCTTAAGGCGCTCGAAGCGGAGATCGCAGGGATTTTGAAGGAGATGACAGCGTGACCTTGACAGGCTTTTCTATCAATCGCTTCTACGCGAGCGCTCAAGAAAATTCTTGGAGGCGAATTCCTGCAAAAGTTTTTCTGCGTGAAGTCGATCAGCGTTCGGATTCCGGAGTTGAGGAATTACTTGGCTTATCAGGCAGCAAGGGCGTTCTGAGACGCTCAGAAATGGGTCAGAGGGCGTCCACAGCCAGTTCGTATGTTGGCTATAGGAGAGTAGAAGTAGGGCAGCTTATCTCCAATAAGATGCAAGCATGGAACGGGATGTTTGGTATTTCCGCGCATCAAGGAATAACGAGCCCCGACTACGCAGTTTATGAATTTATTGGAGATACTGAATCACGTTTTGTGGAGTATACCGTTAGGACGAAACTCTACTCGGCAGAGTTTCACTGTCGTTCAAAAAGCATGGGAACTGGCTTTCTTAGGTTGAACCCTGCCGAATTCTTATCCACACCATTCTGGTTCCCTGAACTCGATACCCAAAAGGCCATCGCGGACTTTCTCGACCGCGAGACCGTCCGCATCGACCGGCTGATCGAGAAGAAGCTGGCGTTAGTTTCGTTGCTGTGGGAACGTCAAGAAGCCTCAGCCCGCAGTTTGCTGTCAGGCGAAAAGTGTTTCGCGCAGCAACGAGTATCCACTCTAGCTCCTTGGCTTCAAGCCATCCCGAATCATTGGGAAGTTATGCCTCTTCGTCGCCTTGTACGGATATCAACTGGTGGTCGCGATACTCAAGATCGAACCGACGATGGAACTTATCCGTTCTACGTTCGATCAATGACGGTGGAGCGAATTGGTACCTATTCCTACAATGAAGAGGCTGTCCTGACGTCAGGCGACGGGGCAGGAGTGGGAAAGGTCTTTCACCATGTATACGACAAATTTGAACTACATCAGCGCATGTATGCATTTACTAGGTTCAAGGACATATCTGGTCGCTATTTTTATCACTTCTTAAAGACGTTCTTTCGTCTTCAGATGACGCAGTGGTCTGCCAAATCCACTGTAGATTCTGTTAGGATGCCTTTTCTCAAGAGCATGCTCTTTGCCGTTCCTCCAAGGCATGAACAGGAAACGTTATTGGTGCAGATTGATGCAATTCTGGATCGCACGACACGAGTCGTTAATGACCTTGAGCAATCTATCGAACGACTGCGCGAGTTCCGCGCTGCCCTGATAACTGCCGCCGTCACGGGCCAAATCGATGTCACTGCATGGAGGAAGCAGGGCCGCACCGAACGGCATCTCGACCAAATCGAGAAGGAGATGCCGGCATGAACCGTTTCTTTTTCAAGGTGAATGGCGAAGAGCACTGCCCGAAAGGTGTCGCTCGTCCTAAGAATGCCGGTGATTGGGAAGGCGGGACAGTGCTGATACCGAATAACGGGCCAAGTCGCATCGGATCCAGAGGCGCGGCACCTTCCGTTGCCATCGGAGACGAAATCTGGATCTGGACACATGAGGACGAACAGTACGGTCGCGGCCTGGGACTGACCGCTCAGGCGACGGCCGCTGGCGTGTCGGCAAACGGTGAATTCATCGAAGTGGCGCTTCTGGACGTTCAGTTGCTCGATCGGCCGTTCGGCTTCCGCAACTTCGCAGGTGATCCCACGGGATCAAGGTTTCTTGATCAGGTGGACCGGAATCGTGCCCACAACGCGTACCTGATCGAGGACGAAGACTACCCGGAGTTCATTGCGGTTGTTAAAGAGCGTAACGTGCCGCTGTCGGAGGAGGTTCAGGACGAACACGTTCAGGACTGGGACCGTGCGTTGGCCAAATACAAGGACACGTTACTCAAGGATCTTGAAACGCGGCGCGCGGCAACCCTTAAGGTACGCCCATTGCAAAGCGCCTTCCGCAATGCGCTCTTTGAAACATACTCGGAGCGCTGCGTCGTGTCGGGATGCAAGGTACCCGAGGCGCTTGAAGCCGCGCATATCATGCCTCACAACGGCGACCCGATGTGGGATCAAGTGGAAAACGGGTTGCTCTTGCGGCGCGACCTGCACGCGCTCTTCGACGCATTCCTTTGGAGCGTGGATCCCAAAAGCGGCGCTCTCCATGTATCAGGCAGGCTAAAGTCCACGGATTATGCAAGGTTTTCTGGCCGCAAGATTCGGCATAAGGCCGCAACCGAGTTGTTGAAATGTCATTTCCTGCAGTTCAAAAAACTCGCTGACGGGCATCAAGGAGCGGTATCGTCGGCATGACAATTCACGGAGATCAGAACGCCAACAAGGAAGCCGTTACCCGGCGCCATCTATTCGATGAGCTGGCCGACGGCACGGGCGGCACTGAATGCAACCTACCGACCAACTACTACCCTGGGCGCGCGATAGGCGCAGGTCAGATCAACGTTCAGACATGGCCCATGCGCGGACATTCCGAACGCCACCTTGACGGGTTTGAAGAGGCAAAGCAGGCATGACGAAGCTATGGATCGTCCGGGCAGGGGCGCACGGAGACCGAGAACTCGCGGCCATCGACCAGGGCAAGCTTTTCCCCGGATTTCTGGAAGTCGGTGACTTGACTTCGCTCGAAAGCCGTGACGCGATCCTGGGCCACCTTCAGGAAGTGCTGCCCGACGAAGGCAGGAACCGGTTGCGCAATTTCGCCGCCCAGCTCAACCAGTTCGTCAACAGAATCGAGAACGGCGACCTGGTGGTGATGCCACGCAAGGTCACAAACGGCGTGGCCATTGGAATCGTGACGGGCGGCTACCGGTTTGATAGCGCGAGCGACTTCAAGCACTTCCGCACCGTGGAATGGAAGGAGGAGTCGTTGCCCCGCGACACCTTCAAGCAGGACCTGCGGTACAGCTTCGGGGCGTTCATGACCATCTGCCAGATCAAGCGCAATTCGGCGCTTGAGCGCGTGCAGGCCGTTCTCGAAACAGGTCGCGACCCTGGCTCGCTCCTAGGCAAGCAGGGGCAGGCATCGAAGCCTGAACCCTCGAACGGGCCAGAGGATGACGAGACAGAGACCGAAGACTACCTGACCGACATCGAGGACATTGCGAACCAGCAGATCATCTCGCTGATCAAGTCCGAGTTTGCAGGCCATGCCCTTGCCGATCTGGTAGCCGAGATCATGCACGTCGAGGGCTACATCACCACGGTTTCACCGCCTGGTCCCGATGGCGGCGTCGACATTCTGGCCGCTGGCGGCGCAATTGGCCTTGGCGAGGACCGCATCTGCGTTCAGGTGAAGTCCGGCGACGGCGCGGCAAACCATGACGTGGTGCTGCGCCTGATCGGTTCGGTTTCGAACACGCAGGCGCAGACAGGGCTTCTGGTCAGCATTGGCGGCGTGAACGCCGTCGCGCAGAAGGAGCTGGACAACAACTTCTTCAAGCTTCGGCTGTGGCAGATGCCCGACCTTCTGAAGGCGCTCTTCCGCACCTATTACGACCTCTCGGACGAGACCCGCGCCAAGCTGCCCCTGAAGCAGATCTGGACTCCAGTTTCGAGGGGAATGTCATGAAGGACTTCGGCGAAGAGCATGTGCGCCGCCTTCTTCATAATGGACGGAGCGTGGCACTTTGGGGCTTGGGGAAAGGGCCAAGGTGTCGTTACGACGCGGCTTGCGTCCGTTGTCATCGCCCAAGTTCCGCAATGGCGACCTTGAACGTCGCCCTTGTGGGTGCCGTTGCAATTGCCGCGAATGGAGAAGGCGAATCACCGCGATGACGACTCATGAAGCCCATGGCGTCCACAAGGAGAAGACTTTTCAGGAGCATCTCGTTGCAGAGCTTGAGAGGGGCGAATGCTACGAGCGCCGCGACCCCAATGCGGACTACAATCGGGCCCTCGCGATGGACAAGGCGCTCGTGTTGCGCTTCGTCCAGAACACGCAGCCGGATGCGTGGGACAGGCTCACCCAGCACTACGCGACCTCCGCGGAGGACACATTCTTCAAGCAGCTGGAAAGGGCACTGAAGGATCGCGGCCTGCTCGATGTGCTGCGTCAGGGCATGAAGATCGTGCCCGGCATCAGGTTCTCGCTGTGCCATTTCCGCCCGGCCAGCGGGCTCGAGCCAAAGCGAGTCTTGGAATATCAGTCCAACATCTTATCGTTCATGAAAGAGGTCGAGTACAGCACAAAGCACGGCAACCGGATTGACGTGGTGCTCTTCCTGAACGGCCTGCCCGTCGTGACGATGGAGGTCAAGAACCTCCTGACGGGCACGACCTTCCGGCATGCCGAGAAACAGTATCGCACCGACCGCTCTCCCGCTGGCGAGCCGCTTCTGACCTTCAAGCGCGGCGCGCTCGTTCACTTCGCGCTCGACGAGGACAACGTCTCGATGACGACGCGGCTCATGAACGGAAAGACGCGTTTCCTGCCGTTCAACCGCGGGCGGGACGGGGGAGCGGGCAATGACGACGTTCAGGACGATTACCGCGTTGCCTACCTCTACAAGGCGGGATCGTGGGGCGAGGCGATCCTGTCCCGTTCGGTTCTCATCGACGTCATCGGGCAGTTCATGCACCTGAACGTCAGGGGGAAGGACGAGACAATGATCTTCCCGCGCTTCCAGCAGCTCGATGCGGTGCGCAGGATCATGGCCCATGCCAGGGAGCATGGCACCGGCTCCAACTACCTGATCCAGCATTCGGCGGGATCGGGGAAGTCGAACACGATCGGCTGGCTGGCTCACCATGCGATCAACCTGCATGACGCCGCCGACCGGCCGGTCTTCAATACCGCGATCATCGTGACCGACCGTGTCGTGCTCGACAGGCAGCTCCAGAGCACGGTGACGCAGTTCGAGCAGACGGCCGGCGTCGTGAGGAAGATCGACGGCACGTCGCGCCAGCTGAAGGACGCCATTGCCAGTGGCGCACGGATCATCGTCACCACCATCCAGAAGTTCTCGACCGACCACCTGGCCGAGCTGTCGGGACAGGGGCACCGCACCTTCGCCGTCATCGTGGACGAGGCGCATTCGTCCCAGTCGGGCAGGAGCGCCCAGGCCATGACGGACGCGCTGACGCGCGAGGCCAGCTCAAGCGAGGACGTCGAGGACCTGATCGCCGAGTACCAGAAGGCACGCGGTCCGCAGGCGAACATCAGCTTCTTCGCGTTTACGGCCACGCCGCGCAACGTCACCTTGGAGCGCTTCGGCGAGAAGGGCGAGGACGGCCTTCCCCGTCCGTTCCACCTCTACTCCATGCGTCAGGCCATCGAGGAAAAGTTCATCCTCGACGTGCTCCAGAACTGCATGACCTACAAAGCCTACTACCAGTTGGAAAAGGCCATCGTGGACGATCCCGAATTGTACAAGCGGAGAGGGCAGCGCGAGGTCGCCCGTTACGCCAGCCTGCACCCTACGGCCATCGGCCAGAAGGTGGAGATCATCGTCGAGCACTTCCGCCGGCACGTCATGGGTGAACTGGAAGGTCAGGCGAAGGCGATGATCGTCACCCAGAGCCGCGAACACGCGCTCAAGTATTTCTTCGGCGTAAAAAACTTTTTCAAGGACCGGCGCTATGACGACCTGCATGCGCTTGTCGCCTTTTCGGGCGATCTTGACGTGAACGGCGAGCCGACCACCGAGGCGGACCTGAACGGGTTTTCCGCGACCGAGCTCCCAGGCCGCTTCGACGGTGCCAAGCCTGACGGGACTCCCTACCCCGACACCTATCACATCCTGATCGTTGCCGAGAAATACCAGACGGGGTTCGACCAGCCCAAGCTCTGTGCCATGTATGTCGACCGCAAGCTCTCCGGACTTCAGGCGGTGCAGACGCTCTCCCGGCTTAACAGGACGCGGGCCGGCAAGGAACGCACATTCATCCTCGACTTTCAGAATTCGATCGAGGAAATTCGGGATGCCTTCCGGCCATACCATGAGGCTACCGCCGTCGAGGCGATGTCCGATCCCAACCAGATCTACGATCTGGAAGGGCGTCTCTTCAGGTTCGGCTATCTCGAAAAGGACGAGATCGAGCGTTTCGCGCGGACTTGGTTCAAGGGGACGCTGGACACGGCAGACAGGCCGCGCCTCGAAGGACTCGTGCGGGAGGCCGTCATCCGGTTCGAGGCTGACGACGACGCGGGCCGGCAGGAAGAGTTCCGCCAGCTCTTGCGGAGCTTCAATCGCTTCTACGCCTTCATCGCGCAGGTCGTCTCACTCGAAGACACGAGCCTGGAGAAGCTGGCATGCTATGGGAGCTGGCTTGCCCGCCTGTTGCCGAACCGCGAGCTTCCGCCCGAGATCGAGGTCACGGAGGACATGCTCAGCCTTCAGGCGTTCAGGGTGGACAAGAAAGAGGAAGGGAGTGCCTCCCTGTCAGCCGGCGACACCGAAAATCTTGCGGCCATCAGCGCGTTTGGCGCGAAGCCCTACACGGAGGACGAGAAGAAGGAGCTCTCGGAGCTCGTGCAGGCGTTCAACGACCGTCACGGCACCCGGTTTTCCGAGGCCGACATGATCCGCTTCGAGCAGGTCAAGCAGGACATCCTCGACGACGACCTGTCCGAAATGCTGCGCAACAACCCTCCGGACGTCGTGTATTCGGCGTTCGCGGACGCATTTTTCCAGGGCGCGATCCGCATGTTCCAGCGCGACAACGAGATGCGGAACATCGTGCTTTCCGATCCGGAAGCGCGTGACAAGGCGACGCGGCACTTCTTCAACCGCGCATTGCGGGAGGCTCGGGAAGCCGCCTGATCTCTATCTGTCCCGTCATCTCCCAATGGCATCGACACCCTCGCCAAGACCGGCGGGGAAGCGGTGGCAATCCGTAAAGTACACTCGCCAGAAAACCCGATTGGAGTCGCCTGTTCTCGAAAGTGCATTTTCATTCGCAGCGGCATCCGTCGAGGATGACGTGCATGCGACAAGGCATCCTTGCCTACGTTGGAAAGATATAGCTGTTGGTCATGCGCAAGTCTTGCTCTTCCCGCGCTGCCAGCACATCGGAGCCGCATGCCTTGGTTCGGTATTCAATTTCTGCCAGGTGTGCGAGCACGTATTTCCTCTTCTCTTCATTTCTCCGGCTTCCGGCCCCATGCGGTCGAGGCAGGAGCGAGGACATCCGCCAGGCCAGATTCTTGCTCCTGCCAAACAGTACAAGCTCACTCGTTCGCGCATTGCGAAGTTCATACACACCCGGACCAAAAGGAGCGTACAAATACGCGCCATTTCTTGGATCGGGAAATGCCCTCCAGGAACCCCACGTGCCTGCCGGCATCTCCAAATCCGAGGCATTCGGTAAATTCTCTTGCCTGTCAGTACGACCGTTTGGCGCTCCCCGCCGCGTATTGACGTTGGGCGGACTGAACTCCGACGCCAGTTGGCAATCCGAGAACAGCAAGCCGGCGAGATTGTGGTTTCCGCCTATGTGGGGCAACCAGAAGTAGTTTGGCAGGACGCTCAGACGCCCAGCGAGATCTTCAACAAAGTCCCAGAATTGAAGCTGCGAATCGTTCAATTTGATCCCCTGCATGCCGTACGCGAAGAAACATGCAATGCCGGGCTGCCCGCTGTTGAAATACTTGGCGAGCGCGCATGCCAGCAGGTCCAAGTCTGAGCGGTTTAGGTTGTCCTCCTTGCTGCCGCTCTGCGAGAAGGTCATCGGATCCATGGAAAGCAGCCATGACGATTCAAGGCTGCTCGGGCAACTGAGCACGCCGTCACGACCGAGTTGTGCGCGCCAAGACGAATTGGCGACATTGACTCCTGTGTTGCGCCAAGCCTTCTCGAGTTTCTCGTGCTTGGCCGGGTTCACTTCCGTGATGCCGCCGGACAGCCGACCTGTTCCAGCAACCGTTCGCAGCAGTTCACCGGAGTTGGGGTAACGTCGTCGCGAGGCGCCGCAATTTCGGTACGCCTTCACCAATTCCCGTTCACCGCATCGAGGCTCTTCGGCGGCTTCGGCCAACGCCGAGTGCAGCAGGCACCTTAGGATTCCCGTCTTGGGTTCTTCCAGGCCTTCGAATGGTGCCATGC
>VYCX01000191.1:6411-9130 GCA_009843725.1 Boseongicola sp. SB0675_bin_26 | reverse complement strand
GAAGACACCCCGTTTCTCGCCCTGGACAAGAATGCCCTGTGCGGCCAGGCGGGACAGCGCCTCGCGCACCGGGGTCCGCGAGGCCCCGAACCGCCTTGCGAGGCCGGCCTCGTCCAGTCTTTGGCCCGGCCTTAGGTCGCCCGTGCCGATCTCTTCCAAGAGTGCCTGTTCGATGCGCTGTGCCATCGAGTGCTTCTGGCCGTCGACGCGGTTTGTGGCGTTCTTCAACATGCCTTGCCAAGTCCTCCCCTCCCGGATTCAGTACACTCATCGCGGCGGAAATGCAAACTTGCATATTTGCTTTTCTTTTTGTATACAAAATTGTGACACCGAGGAGATGCGGGGATTCGATGCCTGAAATTCGCCTGTCGAAGCTCACCAAGCGCTACGGCGCCGTTGAGGTCCTGCACGGCATCGACCTGGAGATGGCCGAGAACGAGTTCACGGTTCTCGTGGGGCCCTCAGGATGCGGAAAGTCGACGACGCTGCGAATGATTGCCGGTCTTGAAACGGTGTCCGAGGGCGAGATCTTCATAGGCGGCAATCCGGTCAGCCACCTCGATCCCAAGGACCGCGGACTGGCGATGGTGTTCCAGGACTACGCGCTCTATCCGCACATGGACGTGGCGCACAACATTTCCTTTGCCCTGCGCCTTCAGAGACGTCCGAAAGCCGAGATCGAGGCGAAGGTGCGCGAGGTCGCGGACGTTGTCGGCCTCACCGAATTCCTGCATCGCAAGCCCGGCGCCCTGTCCGGTGGCCAGCGCCAGCGCGTTGCGATGGCACGTGCGCTGGCCAAGGACAGCGACATCTTCCTCTTTGACGAGCCCCTCTCCAATCTCGATGCGAAGCTTCGAGGGCAGATGCGGGCCGAACTCGCCATCATGCAGCAACGTGTGCGGAAGAACATGATCTACGTCACGCACGACCAGGTCGAGGCGATGACGCTCGCGGACCGGATCGTTGTCATGCATGGCGGGCACATCCAGCAGCAGGGCACGCCGGAGGCGCTGTTCAAGCGACCGGCGAACAGGTTCGTTGCCGGCTTTCTGGGCTCTCCTCCGATGAACTTTCTGGAGGCCGAACTGACTTCTGAGAGTGACCGTCTTTTCGCACGCGGCGACGGGTTCAGCGTCGCCATTCCCGCTGAACGCGGCCGAATGCTGGAACGGACGAGCGGCAGCGTAACCCTCGGCGTTCGCCCGTCCGACCTGAACTATGACGAGGATGCCCGGAATGATGAGGCCATCGACCTGAGGGTCATTGTTTCGGAATATGTCGGTGCGCAGTCGGTCTTGTTGTGCGCCTGCGGAGACAGCAACGTCACGGTGGAACTGAAGTCCGAAACGCCCATTGCACTGGGCGAGACGCTCAGGTTCGCGATCAGGCCCGAGGGCATCCACCTGTTTGACCGAGAATCCACGGCGGCGCTCTAGCGCTGGAATTCGAAAGCAGCACAATGGAGGAAATCTGATGCTGAATTACACGAAACGGATCACTTTGGGCGCAGTCTCCGCGCTGGCGCTGGCGGTTGCCGCGTCCGCAGGCCCGTATGACGAGTACCAGGGCGAGACCCTGATCGTGAACTTTCCCGCCCATCCACACTTTGACGCGGTGATGAAGATATTGCCGGAGTTCACGGCAGAGACCGGGATAGAGGTCGAAGTGGATCAGCTGCCTTACCTGAAGATGCGCGAGCGGCAGACGCTTGAATTGGCGCAGGACGAGGGCGAGTACGACCTCATCGCCTACGTCGTCTTCTCGAAGGCGGACTATGTCTATGCGGACCAGCTTGAGAACCTGGCGCGGTACTTCATGAACCCGAAGCTTGCGGATCCGGCCTATGACGCGGACGACCTGATCGACGGCTACGTCTACAACATCGGCTTCGCCGGCGGGAACAAGGGCTATCTCGAAGGAAAGACGGGCTCCCTGTTCGGCATTCCCTACGGTTCCGAGACCTCGATCCTCGGCTATCGTACGGACATCTTTGACAAGCACGGCCTTTCGGTGCCGGAGACCTACGCCGAACTTCTCGACGTTGCATGCCAGATTCCCGATCTGGAGCCGGGCATGGGCGGCCTCTCTTCGCGCGCAGCGTCCGGTCACCATGCCAGTCATGCGTTCTTGCTGCATCTCGCTCCCCTGGGCGGCCGCATCTTCGATGACCAGTGGAACCCGATCGTGAACAATGCGGCGGGCGTCGAGGCTGCCAACGCGCTGAAGACGATCGTGGACTGCGGTCCCGAGGGCGCGGCATCCTTTGGCTTCGGCGAAGCGCTCGGCTCGTTCCTGAACGGCGACACGGCAATGTTCCTCGACACGACGGTCGTGGCCGGACAGATCAACGACCCCGCCAAGTCGAAGGTTGTCGGCAAGGTCGGCTGGGCGCTGCATCCCATGGGCGTTCGCCGCGGCTCGCAGACCGGCGGGTTCGGCATCGGAATACCGCGCAATGCCGAGAACAAGGAGGCAGCATTCCTCCTGATGCAGTGGCTGACGTCGAAGAACGGCGACAAGCTCGTGGCGCTGGCCGGCGGCAATCCGTCACGCTTCTCGACCCATGCGGATCCGGACGTGAACGCCAAGTTCCCGCACATGGCAACCTTCGGCGAGGCCCTGAAGCACGCCGATCCGGACTGGCGGCCGATCATCCCTGTCTGGGGCAAGATCAATGCGGATCTCGGCACGACGCTTTCCAAGGTCCTGACGGAAGGCC
>VYCX01000191.1:0-6401 GCA_009843725.1 Boseongicola sp. SB0675_bin_26 | reverse complement strand
CACCCGGGCCGTCATGGAGGAAGCCGGCTACTACACCTGGCAGTAGCCCCGATCCGGAGCGGCCCGGACATCCGGGCCGCTCCCGCCCCAAAATCACGGGAGCGGCAAGCCGGTGACTGCGCAGACATTCAATCGCATGACGCCATACCTGTTCCTGGCGCCTGCAGCCATCACCATGGGCATCGCGCTGCTCTATCCATTGGGATACATGGTGTATGGCTCGTTCCGGGACTGGGATCCGAGCCAGAACATCTCGGAGACGGACTTCGTCGGGTTGAAGAACTACGTCACGCTGTTCTTTGACCCGGCGTTCCGGGAAAGCCTGTCCGTCACGCTGATCTTCGCGTTCACGGTCGTTGTTGCCGAAATGCTGATCGGCGTCGGGCTGGCGCTCCTGCTCGACCGCAACATTCGCGGAATCTCCGTTCTCCGCACGCTCTTCATCCTGCCCATGATGATCGCGCCCGTCGTTGTCGGCCTGATGTGGCGCTACATGTATCACCCGACCGTGGGCACGTTCAACAAGACGCTGAAGTCGCTCGGCTTCGGCGGAGTCGACTGGCTGGGCCAGAACGCACTTCTGAGCGTCATCATCGCAGACATCTGGCAATGGACGCCGTTCATACTGATTCTCGCGCTGGCGGCCCTGCAATCGTTGCCCGCATCCGCCCTGGAAGCGGCGCGCATTGACGGCGCGACGGCCTGGCAGCAGATCTGGCACATCAAGCTGCCGCTGATGATGCCGGTCCTGGTCGTGACGGCGCTGCTTCGCCTGATAGACGCATTCAAGGTGCTGGAAGTCATTCTGGTGATGACCGAGGGCGGTCCGGGCCTGTCGACCGAGATCGTGGCATTGCGGATTTCGCGCACGGCAACGGAATTCCGTGAACTTGGCACGGCGGCGGCCATGTCGAACTACCTGCTGATCCTGCTCCTCATCCTCACGCTGGCGATGTTCGCAATTGCCCGGATCCAGGACGCCCGCACGGCGCGCCTTGCCCGCCAGGTCCAGGAGGAAGGCTGATGGCCCACGAGCGTCAGAATCCCGCCTTCTACGCCCTTCTGGCCGTGCTGATCTTCATGTCTGTCGGCCCGGTCCTGCTGATGTTCGTGAATTCGTTCAAGCTGGATGTCGACATCATTGGCGGCACAACGGGCCTGATCTTCCTTCCCACGATACAGAATTATGAAACCGCGCTCTGCGACATCCTTTGGTACGAGCTGGATCACCTCGAGTTCTGTTCCCTCAAGTTTGGCGGCGCCCTGATCAACTCCTTGATCATCGCCCTGATTTCGACCGGACTGACCCTGGTGATCGGATGCATGGCAGCCTATGCGCTTGTACGGTTCCGCTTCTTCGGTCGGGATACGGTGTCGCTGACCACGCTCATGGTCCGGATGGTGCCGCCTGCGGTGCTGCTGGTTCCGGTCTTCGGCTTGTGGAACAACGAGTTCTGCATCGGCAAGACCACGCTGGTGGGCGGCTGGATCCGGGACGTGTTTGGCGGCCGGGGCGACGTCTGCCTTGCCGGAACCCACTCCGGCATCATCATAATCTACGTGGCAATGAACCTGCCCTTCGTGATCTGGATCCTGCAGAGCTTCATCGTCCAGGTTCCGCGTTCGCTGGAAGAGGCCGCACGGGTGGACGGCGCGGGCCCGTTCCAGGTCTTCTTCAAGATCGTCCTGCCGTTGATCCAGCCCGGCCTGGCGGCGGCGGCCATCTTCACGTTCCGGATCGCCTGGAACGAATATCTGTTGGCATCCGCCCTGTCGGACCGGAACACGAAGACCGTGCCGATCCTGATCGTGAACAACATGAGCGAGTTCAACGTTGAGTGGGGAGTGATCATGGCGACCGGCATGCTGCTTGCAGTCCCGCCGATCATTTTCACGCTCTTTGCCTCGCGACAGATCATTACCGGGATGACCGCAGGCGCAGTGAAGGGCTGAGTGCATGGACGAGGCGCACGTCCTGCTCCTGGCCACGCTCGACACGAAGGCCGAGGAGGCGGAATTCCTGTCTCGACAGCTGTCCGGGCACGGCGTCGCATCGCGCACCATCGACCTGTCGCTCGGGGCAAATGGCGCAGTTCTCGGCGGTTCGGAAAAGCTCAAGGCCATGGAGGCCGCAGCGGCACGAGCGCTAGAAGCAGTCACCGAGGCGCTGGACCGCGATGCCCGGGTCGTGCTTGGCCTGGGCGGCGGCACTGGCGGAGAAGTCGCGCTTCGAGCCATGCGTGCCCTTCCCGTCACGTTCCCGAAGGTGCTCGTGACCACCTTGCCTTTCGACCCGCGTGTCGCCGTGTCTGACTCGTCCGTCATCCTGGTGCCGACCCTGGTGGACATCTGCGGGCTGAACGCCACGCTGCGCGAGGTTCTTGAAAACACGGCTGCGTTGACCGCCGGTCTCTGCAGCTCGCGTCGGGAGGCAGGTTCCGGCGTCGCAAGCCCGTCAATTGGCATCACTGCACTTGGCGCAACCGAGACTGCGGTCACTTCGCTGGTGTCGGCACTTGCAAAAAGGGGCCAGGAGAGCACGGTGTTCCATTCCAACGGTTACGGTGGGGCAGCCCTTGCACGCTTCGCGGAGCGTGGCGCGCTTCGAGCCATGGTTGACCTGACGCCGCACGAACTGACACGCATTCATGTTGCCGGCAGCCATGTGACGATGCCGAACCGGTTCAGTGCCGGGGCGGCGCTCCCAAGGATCGTTCTGCCGGGCGGGCTGAACTTCATTGGCTTGGGCGAGGAATCACTGCTTCCGGAGAGATATCTCGATCGTCCGCACTATGCGCATTCGAGCTTCTTCACCCATGTAAAGCTCCTGAAGGAGGAAATGCTTGTCGTTGCGGAGGCCCTCGTGGACAGCCTCAACGCCACCACGGGGCCTGCCGCATTGATCGTGCCCATGGGAGGCTTTTCCCATCAGGATCGTGCCGGCGGCCTGATCGAGGATCCTGCGCTTCGGCAGGTCTTTCTTGATCGCGCCGTGGAATCGCTTCGCCGGGACATCGTGTTGACCGTGCTTGACGCGCACATTTCGGCGCCGGAGGCCACGCAGGCGATCATCGACACGCTGGACGACCTTGCGCCACGCTGAAAGGATTCGGAAACTTGTCTGACATTGACGAAAAGAAGGATGCATTGATCGCCACGGCCAGGCGCTGCTTTGACCTGCGCCTCCAGACCAATGCCGGTGGCAATCTCTCGGTACGGCTCGAGAGCCAGGATGCAATCCTCATCAAGCCATCCGGGGTCGGGTTCAACGAATGCAGCCGTGACAATCTGCAGATCGTGCACATGGACGGCAGGATTGAGCCGAGTCCACACAAGCCGTCCAAGGATCTGGGATTTCACCTCGGCCTTTACCGTACTCGCAAGGACATACGCGCAATCGTTCACTGCCACAGCCCTTGGGCGACGGGCTACGCAAGCGCCGGTGTCGAGATCCCATGCCTGACGGTGCAGTCGATCGAGAAGATTGGCCGCCTGCCCCTGATTCCGCTGTCACCCAAGGGCGGGCCTCAAACCGAGCACGAAATCAGCCCGGTCTTCAGCGACCCCGGAATCGTGGCCGCGGTTCTGGCCAATCATGGCACGATCGGAGTCGGCCCGTCGCTCATGAGCGCCCAGTACCTGGCCGAGATCATCGAGGAAACTGCGCATGTCGCGTACCTGCGCGATGTGCTGGCGGCCGTGCACGGGAAGCACGGGATCGGTCTGCCACGGTTCGGAACGGCCGAGGGCGCGAATGCTGACATGGCCTGAGGGGCGGATGGGGGCATTGAAGGCAAGAGCAAGATTCGCGCAAGGCTGCCCGAACATGAGCGCATTGCGATCCAAGGATCACGGGACAGGGGCCGGCTCGGGCCGGCCCCTGCCTGCGTCACAATTCAGCCCACGAGGCCGCCGTCCTCGCGCCAGACGGCGATGACTGTCGAGCGCGCCAACGTGCCGTCGCCATCCGGGAACGGCGAATCCGGGTGCTGGATGCCCACGAACATCGTGCGGCGGTCCGCGGACCAGGTGAGGCCCGTGACCTCGCTGCCATGCGGGCCAGTCATGAATCGGCGGATTTCACCGGTCACCGGATCGCCTGCCAGCATCTGGTTGTTGCCCTGACCCTCGAAGTGCCCTGCGTTCGAGTCGTTGCCGTCGGTCTGGATCCAGAGGATGCCGGCGCTGTCGAACATCATCCCGTCGGGCGAGTTGAACATGTTGCCCACGGAAACGTTCGGGGAACCCGCATAGGCGTCCGAATGGACCGCGGGATTGCCCGCCATGACGTAGAGATCCCAGCGGAAGGTGTCCGTCGCATGGTCGTCGTTCGAGGGATACCAGCGCAGGATCTGCCCGTAGCGGTTTTCCGAGCGCGGATTGGGCGCGTTGATCTCCATCGGCTGGCCCGCCGCGTTCGTCAGCAGCTGCCCGTCCTTCAGGACGTTGCGCCGCGAATTGTTGGTCAAGGCGCAATAGCCTTCCGCCGCAACCGGGTTGACCGCAACCCATTCCGGCCGGTCCATGGTGGTGGCACCCACCTTGGTGGCGGCCATGCGTGTGAACACGTGAATCTCGACCTCGGACATGCCGGTCGACTCTTCGGTCAGTTCGACCCATTCGCCGGTGCCGTCCCAGTTGAACTTCGCCGCGTACAGGCGCCCGTTGTCCATCAGGTCGTCGGTGTCTCCGCCCGGCGCGTAGACGTTGTTCGACACGTACTTGTACATGTACTCGCCGCGTTCGTCGTCGCCCATGTAGACGACGAGATGGCCTGACGGCGCGATCACGCAGGCGGCGTTTTCATGCTTGAAGCGTCCGAGCGCCGTGCGCTTGACGGGCGTCGAGGCCGGATCCGAGGGGTCGATCTCGACGATGTAGCCGTGACGGCGCGGCTCGTTCGGGTTTTGCGAGATGTCGAAACGTGCGTCGAACCTCTCGTAGGCGTATCGGCCCTTCAGGTTGATCCCGTAGCGCCTGTAGTCGTCGGGACGTTCGAACGCCTCGTTGGTCGAGCCGAAGTAGCCGTTGAAGTTTTCCTCGCAGGTCAGGTAGGTGCCCCAAGGCGTCTTGCCCGCACCGCAGTTGTTCAACGTTCCCTTGGCGAGCGTTCCCGTCGGATCCTCCCCTGTCTTCAGGAGGTCGTGTCCCGCAGCGGGTCCGGAAATGCGGATCTCGGTCTGGTGGGTGATCCGTCGATTGAACGGTGAATCGACCTCGACCTGCCAGCCGTTTTCGCCACGGGCGACCTCGAAGACGGCCACGCCCTGCAGGTTCTGGATGACATCCACTTCGGCGGCGCTGGCCGGGATGACGCGCGTGGGTGCCGGCGCTTCTTCGCCCTTTGCCAGGGCATCGGCCCTGGCCTTCTCGTTCTCGGCTTTGACGGCAGCGGCACGCTCAGGCAGGTTGACGCCGAGATTGACGTATTCATGGTTGACCGCGATGACTTCGTGGCCGTTGATTTCGAAGAGTTCCATTCCGTCCGTGTTCTCGCCGAACACCCTGCTGGCCTTGCCGCGCGGAATCATCGCGGTCTGGCTGAAGGCGGGCGCGTCCGAAAACAGGGGATCGCCGTAGCGCACGAGCGGCGCCCACTTGTAGCCCTTTGGCACATGCACGGTGTAATCGGTCGCGACGGGGACCGCGTCGAAGGCAAAGCGACCGTTCGCCGCGCCGGCGGCGGTCGAGGAAAGGAGCGTGCCTGTGCCCATTGCCATGGCACCGGAGCCAAAGGCGAGCACACCGCCCATGAATCCCCGGCGGCTGAGCGCAGTTCCGACGATCACGTCGAATTCGGTCTCTTCCGGTCGAGGGTCGTTCAACTCGTCCCACTCGTCCCAGCTCAATTCGGTGTTCTCAATGTCCATTCTGGCTTCCTCCGTAGATGGCAAGATCTGTGTCGCCGTCCGTGCGGCGCACGGGCCGTGAATGACGGTTCCGGACAAAACCTGCGTGACGGATTTGTAAATCCGACGTGAAAGTTGCGCGCGCGGAGCGGCGTTGCACCCGGCCTTGATGCCTGGATCCGGAGCGTGGCGCGGTCACGGCGTCCAGATCGGACGGACGCGCACTGGGGGATTCGAACGCCGGGCGTTGCGTTTCCGCACCATGCAACGATTCCGGCGGTTGCGGACGCACGGCAAGTTTGCCCGACGGGCAGACGTTCGCGCTCGATCCCGAACTTGCAGGTGAATTTCTGAACATCGTTTGGATGTCGGCGGAAGAGAGCATTGCTGTGGCCATCTTCAGGCATGAAAGAGACGTTGCCGTCAACCGCGTCACTTTCATGAATCTCCGCTTGATCGTCGAAGACGGTTCGCCAGACGGCATCTTTGGTGCACCGGGCAGGGCAATCGCGTTTGAAGGAGTTCCCTGAAGAGTCCCCCCTTGGCTTTTTC
>VYCX01000361.1 GCA_009843725.1 Boseongicola sp. SB0675_bin_26 | reverse complement strand
CAGCGCGCGCCGGACGACGTAGCCGCTCGCGGACATCCGCGCGGCCTTCGCCCGCCCGCGCACGATGTCCCACTCGCTGTCCGTCGCCTTGACGGCCCTCTGCTTCCTGATGGCCCCGGGCCCAGCTGAATCGTCTTGCATGGTCGGATCCTTTCATGAGCAAGCAACAAGATCAGGACAAAGCATCCAGCTTCTGATAGATCTCTTTCATATATTGCATACAAACTTACCTAGATCCATGTCATCAACACTGCGAGATCTACCCATGGCGCCTGACGCTACATTTTCTTTCCCGAAAATGCAACTCTCTCTTGTCAGTCTTCCGGATGATGGCCATGAGCAATGCCCATGAAAATCCCTTGTGTGTGACCGCAACCGCCTGTATTGTCACCTTTATCGAGAGGAAAGAGGGACTCTGGGCAACGGTGACGCTACACGACTCTCTGCTGCTTTGTAGGTCACACCACGGAGATTGTGGTGCATGGAATCGAGACCGGCAGACCGGCGCCAAGGGCGGCCTGTCGCGCAGGGGCCTGCCCGAGACCGGCGGGCAGAACATTGCCCATCAGGACCTCGTCAACCCTTGCCTTGTCGACCCCGGCGTCATGAACGGCAGCATCGATTGCAACCGACCCGAGCTCCGTCGCCGGAACGCCCGAAAGCTCGCCCTGAAAGGCTCCAAGCGGCGTCCGCGCCGCGCCGCAGATCATGATCGGGTCCGAGGCATCCCTTGCGAACATCGTCAGATTCCTCCTGTGCCAGCCCACCGCGGCCTGCGCTTTTCCAGAAACGCCGCGATTCCCTCGCGAGCCTCTTCCGTTTCCCAGGTGTCCGCGAGACGTTGGATTGACGCCTCGATGACCGCCTCGTCAATCCGCGGCCCCAGTGACCGGACAAGCGCCTTTGCACGGCCCGGAGGTCCCTGCGGAAGCTCAAGGTAGGGTGCCACCTCGTCGGCGATGGCCGAATCCATCTCCTCCGGCTCCACCGCCCTCGCGACCATGCACAGCGCGGCAGCCTCGTCGCCGCCGAACACCCGTCCGCCCATCACCACCTGCCTCGCGCGCGCCTCTCCCATTCGCGCGACAACATAGGGGCCGATCGTGGCCGGAATCAGCCCGAGCCGCGTTTCCGTCAGTCCGATCCTGCAGTCGCGGGACGCGATCGCGATGTCGCAGACGCACGCCATTCCTACACCGCCGCCGAGCGCCGCGCCTTCGATACGGCCGATGAGAGGCAGCGGCATTTCGTTCAGGTCCTTGAGCATCATGGCAAGGCGTCGTGCTTCCGCCATGCGCGTGTCCCGGTCCGCGTTGATCTGGGCCTTCATCCAGGTCAAGTCGGCACCTGCGCAAAAGGTTCCTCCGGCGCCCGAAAGGACGACCACCCGAATGTCATTGCAGTCACGCGCAAGCCTGGCGAAGGCGGCGAGCTCGTCCATCATCCGCGCTGACAATGCGTTCCGGCGCTCCGGGTTGTTGAGCCTGAGATCAGCGACGCCTTGCTCGTCGACCTCAACGGATATCGCCCGAAAGTCCTCCATGCGCATTTCTAACCGGATCTCAGGCGCTGCGCAAAGCGGGCGGCTTGCCCCAGAGCGTCCGAATCAATTCCCGTTTCGAAGCCCTCCGCCTCCAGCAAGCCTACAACCGCTTCGGTTGCCACGTTCCCTTGCGCACCCGGGGCATAGGGGCAGCCGCCAATCCCGCCTGCCGAGGCATCGAACGTCCGAATTCCAAGCGCAAGAGCGGCCAGGATGTTGTCAAGCGCCCGTCCGTCCGTGTCATGAAAGTGTCCCGCAATCCGCTCTGCAGGCACCAGCGCGAGAACGGCATCAAGCATGGCCGAGACGGATTCCGGAGTTCCCTTCCCGATCGTGTCGCCGAGTGAGATTTCGTAGCACCCCAGGTCCAGCAACTCCCTCGCCACTGCGGCCACGGCCTTCGGTGCAACCGCGCCCTCGTAAGGACAGTCGGTGACGCAGGACACGTAGCCTCGGACCGGCACACCCTCGGCGACCGCTTGGGCCACGACCGGACGAAACCGCCCGTAGCTCTCGGCGATGGAGCAGTTGATGTTCGTCCGGCTGAATGTCTCGGATGCCGCCCCGAAAACCGCCACCTCGTCCGCGCCCGCCGCAAGCGCAAGTTCAAGGCCCTTCATGTTCGGCGTCAGCGCCGTATAGGCCGCGCCCGCCCGCCTGTTGATTCCGGCCATGACCTCCGCGCCGTCCGCCATCTGCGGCACCCATCTCGGCGAAACGAAGCTCGCCGTCTCTATCTTTCCGAGCCCGGATCTGGACAGGGCGTCGACAAGCGCAATCTTGTCCTTCGTCGGAATGACACGCGCCTCGTGCTGCAGACCGTCGCGTGGCGCCATTTCGAAGACCAGGGCCCGGTCGCTCACGCAGAGTCCTCCAGTTCGAGAAGGACCGCGTCCTGCATGACCTGCTGGCCTGCGCTCACGCAGACGCGGGCGACAACGCCTTCCCGCGGAGCCTTCAGGACATGATCCATCTTCATTGCCTCGAGAACGACAAGCGGCGCGTCCCTGGCAACCACCTCTCCCGGACGGACAGACACCTCCACGACCCGGCCGGCGAGAGGGGCGAGGACCGCGTTGGCGGACTCCGTGTCCCCGCCGCCGTCCGGAACAGCCATGGAGAAGCGGCGCAAGGCGCCTTTCCGGTCCACGGTCACGACGAGGCCGTCACGACGGACATGCGCCTGCACGCGGCGCCCGTCGACAACGCAGGTCAGTTGATCGCCCTCCCAAGACACATCCGGGATCTCCACCTCGCCAAGCGGCGTTCGCACATGTCGATGCGCACCGGTTGTCTCGACGGTAACGACATCGTCCTCGCCGAAGCGCACGGCTTGTCGCGCGGGACCGCAGACACGGAAATCGTCAAGGATCAGGTAGGGATCACTGGACGCATCACGTCCGCGGCGAAGTGCAGCCAAGGCCGCAAAGGCAAAGTCCAGGATCTCCGCCTCCGGTGGTCGCGTCAGGGATACGCTCTTCCGGCCTATCAGTCCGGTGTCCACCGCCCCGCTCACGACGTCTTCGTCACGCGCAAGACGGACGAGGAAATCCCGGTTGGTCTCGACGCCTGAAAGATGCGTGCATTCAAGCGATCGGCCCAGGCGCCGGAACGCCTCCTTCCTGTCTTTGCCATGGACGATCAACTTCGCGAACATCGGATCATAGTGGGGCGAGATCTCGTCGCCTTCCCTCACTCCCGTGTCCACGCGTGCACCGTCGCCGAAGCTCAGGCGATCAAGTCGACCGACAGCCGGAAGGAAGCCGTTCGCGGGGTCCTCAGCGTAAAGCCGGGCCTCGATTGCGTGACCAAAGATGCTCAGGTCGCCCTGGGCAAACGGAAGAGCCGCACCGTCGGCAACCGCGATCTGCAGCGCCACGAGATCCAGCCCTGTCACTAGCTCCGTCACGGGGTGCTCGACCTGGAGCCGCGTGTTCATCTCCATGAACCAGAAGGCTTCCGTGGACGGAAACTCTGCTCCGTCGACGATGAATTCCACGGTTCCGGCCCCCACGTAATCGACCGCCCTTGCGGCGGCGACGGCTGCATCGCCCATGGCCGCGCGCAGGTCGTCCGTCATCCCGGGCGCTGGCGCCTCCTCGATGACCTTCTGGTGGCGGCGCTGCAGCGAACAGTCGCGCTCGAACAGGTGAACGACATCGCCGTGACTGTCGCCAAGAACCTGCATCTCGACATGCCGCGGCGACTGAATGCACTTCTCGATGAGGCAGGCCGGATCGGCAAAGCTGGACTCCGCCTCGCGCCGGGCGCCTGCCAAGGCCTCCTCGAAATCCTCGGCCCGATCAACGCGGCGTATGCCCTTGCCGCCTCCTCCGGCACGGGCCTTGATCAGGACGGGGAAGCCGATCTCCGTGGCCCGTTCCGCAAGGAAGGCCGGATCCTGCGTGGGTCCGTGATAGCCAGGGACAACAGGAACGCCCGCATCCTCCATCAAGGCCTTTGCCTGGTCCTTGAGGCCGACGGCGCGGATAGCCTTGGCCGAGGGACCGATGAAGACGAGGCCAGCCTTCTCGACCGCATCGACAAAGTCCGGGCTCTCGGAAAGGAACCCGTAGCCCGGGTGTATTGCATCAGCGCCAGCCGTGAGTGCGGCCTCGATGATCGCATCGCCGTTCAGGTAGCTTTCGGCTGCAGGTGCAGGTCCTATGCGCACCGCATCATCCGCCATGTCCACATGAAGGGTGCCTGCGTCAGCATCCGAATGGACGGCCACCGTGCCGATGCCGAGGTCGCGGCAGGTCCTGATCACGCGCATGGCGATCTCGCCTCGATTTGCTATGAGGATCCTCTCAATCGGCATCGACGTTCAGGTGCCGCTCAGGTGCTGCATCGCAGCCTGCAAGTGATTCTCCGTCGCGGCATCGAAGGAGACGAGCTTGCAGTCGAGATGCGTCGACCTGACAGACCGGAGCGCCACACGGGCCGCGCGGTCGGCCGGAAACCCGTAGACGCCCGTCGATATGGCCGGAAAGGCGATCGACGCGCAGCCATGCTCATCCGCAAGACGGAACGAATTCACGTAACAGGATCCGAGCAGCGCCTCCTCGCCCTGGCCGCCGCCCTGCCAGACCGGGCCGACGGCATGAATGACGAAGCGGGCCGCCAGGTTGTGACCTCCGGTGATCCTTGCCTGGCCCGTCTCGCAGCCGCCAAGGGTCCGGCACTCTTCGAGAAGTCCCGGGCCGGCGGCTCGGTGAATCGCGCCGTCCACGCCGCCGCCGCCAAGCAACGAGGGGTTGGCGGCATTGACGATGGCGTCGACGTCGAGCGTGGTGATGTCTGCTTGCAGAATTTCGACTGGCATGGGCTACATCCGGAAGAGGCCGAACCGGGTTGCGGGGATCGGCGCGTTGAGCGTGGCACCGAGCGACAGGCCAAGCACCTCGCGACTGTTGCGGGGATCGATGATTCCGTCATCCCAGAGGCGCGCGCTCGCGTACAGAGCGTGACTCTGACGGGCGAACGTCTCTTCCGTCGGGGCTCGGAAGGCCGCCTCCTCTTCCTCCGACCATTCCTCGCCCTGCTTTTCCATGGCCTGACGCCTGACGATGCCCAGGGTTCGGGCCGCCTGTTCGCCCCCCATCACGGCAATGCGCGAATTCGGCCAGGTCCACAGGAATCGGGGAGAATAGGCGCGCCCCGCCATCCCGTAGTTCCCGGCGCCATAGGATGCGCCGACGATCAGCGTCACCTTCGGCACGGCGGTCGTGGACACGGCTGTCACCATCTTTGCGCCGTGCCGCGCGATGCCGCCCTGCTCGGCCTGACGACCCACCATGAACCCGGTGATGTTCTGCAGGAAGACCAGCGGAATGCGGCGCTGGCTGCAAAGCTCGATGAAATGCGCGCCCTTCTGGGCGCTCTCGGCAAACAGCACGCCGTTGTTGGCGACGATGCCGACGGGAATGCCGTAGACATGGGCAAATCCGCAGACGAGCGTTTCTCCGAACCGGGCCTTGAACTCGTCGAAACGGCTGCCGTCCACGACGCGGGCGATGACCTCGCGAATGTCATAGGGCGTGCGCTGGTCGGCAGGCACGATTCCGATCAGTTCCGCAGGGTCGTGGGCGGGATGTTCCGGTGCCTGCCGGTTCGGGATGGCGTCATGGGCAGCGCCGAGATGGGACACGATCCGGCGCGCGATTTCGAGTGCGTGGGCGTCGTCCTCGGCGAGATGGTCGGCAACGCCGGAAATGCGCGTGTGCATCTCCGCCCCGCCGAGCTCATCCGCGCTCACCTCCTCTCCGGTGGCAGCCATCACCAATGGCGGCCCGGCCAGGAAGATCGTGCCCTGGTTGCGGACGATGACGGTCTCGTCGCTCATGGCCGGAACATAGGCGCCGCCTGCCGTGCATGATCCCATGACGACGGCGATCTGGGAAATGCCTTCGGCGCTCATGTTCGCCTGGTTGTAGAAGATGCGGCCGAAGTGATCGCGGTCCGGGAACACCTCGTCCTGGCTGGTCAGGTTGGCGCCTCCGCTGTCGACCAGGTAGACGCAAGGCAATCGGTTCGCCTGGGCGATTTCCTGGGCGCGAAGATGCTTCTTGACCGTCATCGGGTGGTAGATGCCGCCCTTCACGGCTGCGTCGTTGGCGAACACCATCACGTGCCGGCCGGCAACCAGGCCGATGCCGGCAATTGCCCCGGCGGCAGGCACTTCGCCCCCATGCATGCCGTGCGCCGCGAGAAGTCCAATCTCCAGAAACGGCGACCCCGGATCAAGCAGCCCTTCCACCCGGTCCCTGGGCAACATCTTGCCGCGTGCGAGATGACGGGCGCGGGCGCGTTCCCCGCCGCCTGCAAGCGCTTTCTCCGCTGCCGCCTCGAACTCGGCCAGCCGGGCCTCCATCTCCGTCCTGTTCGCGGCGTAGTCCTCCGAACCCGTGTCTATGCGGCTTTCGAGCTTCATGACGCCTCCGCAGCCAGGCCGACGGACTGCAGGGCCGCGCCGAGATAGAGTTCCACGACCTCGTCGCGGGCCAGCCGTCCGTTGTCACGATACCAGACGGTGACGCCGGTCATCATTGCCAGCAGCATTCTCGCGTGAACAGCGGCATCCCCGATGCTGAACAGGCCCTCGGCGCATCCATCCTCGAGGATCTTTCGCAGCATGTGTTCGTACCGGTTCCTCAGGGCGACGATCCTCGTCCGGTTCTCGGTGTCCAGGGAACGGATTTCCATGTAGGCGAGAAACACGTCATCCGGGTAGTTCAGGTGATGGGCAACGTGGTGACGCACGAAAGCCTCCAGCCGGGCGCGCGTTCCATTGATGCCAGCCATCGCCGTATCCCGCGCCTCCAGGAGCGCCACCATATGCGTTTCCATAAGGTCGGACAGGAGCGCCTGCTTGCCTTCGAAGTGGTTGTAGAGGCCACCTTGCCGCATGCCGACAGCTTCGGCGAGATCACGCATCGAAACCGCGTTGTATCCGCGCTCCGCAAACAGCCGAAGCGCCGCTTTCCTGATCTTGGCTTTCGTATCCTTGCTTTCGGGCATGGGCGGACAGGGAATGTGAATGACTGTTCATTCATATTCTTGCCGAATCCGAATTGCAAGCCCCGACCGCCGCGCAAAGGATGCGCGGTTTCCTCCTCCGCAAGCGCAGTCCATTGCCCAGCCGGAAACACGCGGGACACCCGAACTGCGCTCATGGCAACAGCGTTTCGTTAGGCACATTCGGTTGTGACAGTTTTGCCAATCGGGATAGCGCCCGCCGCAACCATAGCATCGACACAAACCGCGTTGGCCTTCGGTTGACGCATCGAATATGGGTCAAAACCCCAGCCGGTGGGCATCTCTGCCGTGTCGATGATGTCCTTGATAACAAAGGGAACACCATGGAGAGGACCAGTAGCCGGGTGGTCGTCGGCCGTGCGCGCACGGGCCATGGCCCGATCTGCATCAAGGCACTGGAACGTCCCGATCTGCGGCTCACGCGCGGCAATCCGGTCCAGATGCGCGGCCATGACCTCTGAAGGTTTGACATCGCCGGAACGCACCAGCGGCGCCAACTCCCAAGCCCCGAGCCGGTTCAGCCGGCTCATGGGTCAAGCTTGGCCATTGCATCCGCGAAAGGCGTGACCGGCATGTCATAAATGCCACCACCCAGCCGTCCGGCTATGCCTTCCCGATCAAGAATGCCCAAGGATATGACCGGCCCGGCCCCCTGCTCTACTGCGCCGCGCGCGGTTGATCCCAGCCTGATGTCGAGATCCCGGAAACAAGGGTGTGCTCCAACCGACAACCCGGATGCGCGCGCCTTTGCATTGCCCGGCAGGTAGGCGCCCAGGCCCTCTTTCCGCTCCGGCGACAGCTCAATCGCCATGGCACCCAGCCCGAAGGCTTCCACGACGGCGCTGTCGCCGATTGCCCCCAAGGCCCGCTCGGGCGGCAAATCCACGTCGAAGATCCCTTTGGGGGCGCTGGCAGGTGTGGTGAACCACCGTCCCGGCATGCCTGACACCTGAATGCCCACATCGCGTCCGTTACCGCCCGCTGCGGTAACAAAGCTTGATCCTTCGATGCCCTCGGCCAGCTTCATCATGATTTTCGAGGCCGCCATCCAGAGGTTCAGAAACAACGAAGGTGAACTGTGCAGAAACTGCAAGGCGTCCTCGTCCGTCAGACCATCCACCGTGCGATCCAAGATCTCGGCGGCCAGGGCGGCACCGGCCACGGGTGTACGTCCATGGCAATCATCACCGCCCGCAAGCCCCGCCACCGCCAGCGGGACCAGCGCCATGCCTTCTGCCAGACCTTTGTCCAGCACGTCCAGAAACCGGGTATTGAGCCACCGGATATGTTCCAGCACCGCCTCAGACCGCAGGCCCAGCCGCATCGCCGGACGCGAGCCGCCATTGATCGGCGTGAAAACCCGTGTCTGTCCGCGCCATGCGTCGTAAACGCTGTGCAGCGGCATCGAGGCGCTAACCACGGCGGCCAGCGGCGTGACCACATCATGATCCTGCGCCGGTTTCAGCAGGATTTCTCCTGCCCGGATCATCGCCTCGGCCTGATCGAAATCACGCGCGAGCCCTTCCCAAACCGCAGCCACACAAGCCGAGTTCAGGATCGGCCGCGTCACCTGCGCCACGTCTGCGAAAGCCGGGCCGGCATGAAGCAGCACGTTTTTTGCCAGCCCAACCGCATCAGCGCTCGTGTTGAACCGGTTCCACACAGGCTGGGTGACCATGGCCCGGTCAAATGCAAGCTGGTCAGCCGGATGCAAGCTCATGTCACCTCCGGCGGGATAATCCATGTTTCAGAGAAGTAAAGGAAGGCTGTCGTCGTCTCGTACCCGGCCTGCACGCGCGTGCCCAGTTTTCCGGATAAGGCGCGGCCATTGACAAGGATTTGCGCATCATGTGCAGGCACCAGCAAGGTGAACATGATGTGCTCGCCGGTTCCAACCTGATCAGGTGTCAGTTCCAGTGCGCGCGGCGCCTCCAGCTTCTCCCAGACCAGTTCAACGGTCAGCCCCTGCCCGCTCACGGTTTCCGTGTAACGGTGGCTCATGGGATCACCGGATGACCGAACCGCCTCCGCGGTGATATCCGGCACCGTTTCAAAGGCAGGCGCATTGGCAAATGCGGCAAGTTTGCCGATG
>VYCX01000527.1 GCA_009843725.1 Boseongicola sp. SB0675_bin_26 | reverse complement strand
CGCAAATGATGCGGCGAACCTGCACCGTGCAGGTCAACCTCGACTTCGAATCCGAGGCGGACATGGTGCAAAAGCTGCGCGTGGCGCTGGCCTTGCAACCGGTCGCCACGGCACTGTTCGCGAATTCGCCGTTTCTGCATGGCAAGCTCAACGGCCACAAGAGCTGGCGAAGCCGGATCTGGCGCGACCTGGATCCTGACCGCACCGGAATGCTGCCCTTCGTCTTCGAAGAAGGGTTCGGATTCGAAGCCTGGGCGGACTATGCACTGGACGTGCCGATGTACTTCGTCTTCCGGGATGGCGTCTACATCGACGCTCTCGGGCAGTCCTTCCGGGACTTCCTCGAGGGCAGGCTCCCGGCGCTGCCGGGCGAGATCCCGATGCTGTCCGACTGGGCCGATCACCTGACGACGATTTTCCCTGAGGCACGCATCAAGAAGTTCATCGAGATGCGCGGTGCCGATGGCGGGCCATGGCGGCGCCTTTGCGCGTTGCCTGCGTTCTGGGTCGGGCTGATCTACGACAAGGTCGCCCTTGATGCGGCCTGGGACATCGCCAGGACCTGGGACGCGGAGTTGCGGGAGGGGTTGCGGGTTGCTGCGTCGGTCGACGGCCTTGCCGCCGAAGTCGGCGGCGTCGGCATGCACGCCCTTGCACAGGAAGTCGTCGAAATTGCGGAAGCCGGTCTCAAGGCGCGGAGGCAGGACGGCGCAGACGGCCTCCTGCCGGACGAAACCCACTTTCTCAGCGCCCTGAAGGAGACCCTTGAGACGGGCGAGACGCCAGCGGACGAGATGATCCGGCTGTTCGAGACCGACTGGGACCGGGACGCAACGCGGGCGTTCGCGGAATACAGCTACTGACTGTCTGCGGAAGTGAACCGTGCCACGCCGAGGGCCAGGGTCATGGCGGTCGCGTTTCGGGAACGGCCGAGGCCTTTCGTCAACCGAATGAGCGCCATGCGGAAGGGCTTTTCCGAGAGCGGCAGCCAAACTATACAGCCAACATGAGTCTTCGCGCCCGCCACCTCCTCGGCATCGAGCATCTCGAGCCGGACGAGATAACCACGCTTCTTGACCTCGCTGACACCTTTGTTGACCTGAATCGCCGAGACGTGAAGCACGACACCGCGCTCACGGGACTTACGCAAATCAACATGTTCTTCGAACACTCGACCCGCACGCAGGCGAGTTTCGAAATCGCAGGCAAGCGGCTGGGCGCGGACGTGATGAACATGCACATGCAGTCATCGTCGGTCAAGAAGGGCGAGACGCTCATCGACACCGCCCTGACGCTCAACGCCATGCATCCGGACCTGCTCGTGGTCCGCCACCCGAGTTCCGGCGCGGTGAGCCTGCTGGCGCAAAAGGTCAACTGCGCAGTGATCAACGCGGGCGACGGACGGCACGAACACCCGACCCAGGCGCTTCTCGACGCGCTGACCATTCGGCGCACCAAGGGGCGGCTCCAACGACTGACGGTTGCGATCTGCGGCGACATCGCCCATTCCCGTGTCGCCCGATCGAACATCCTGCTCCTCGGCAAGATGGAGAACCGGGTCAGGCTCGTCGGTCCGCCGACATTGATGCCCGCCAGTGCGACAGGATGGGGCGTCGAAGTGTGCACGAATCTGGAAGACGGTCTCAAGGACGTTGACGTCGTCATGATGCTCCGGCTTCAGAAGGAGCGCATGGATGGCGCCTTCATCCCCTCCGAGCGCGAATACTACCACCGTTTCGGCCTGGACGGCGACAAGCTCCGCTACGCAAGGGACGACGCCATCGTCATGCATCCCGGCCCCATGAACCGTGGCGTCGAGATCGACGGCACCATCGCCGACGACATCAACCATTCCGTCATCCAGGACCAGGTCGAGATGGGCGTTGCCGTCCGCATGGCCGCAATGAAGCTCCTGGCCGACAACCTCCACGCCGACAGGGCAGAGACGGGTGAGATGGCCTGACCTGGAAGGCCGCGGTCCAGCCCGGCAATCGCGCGTTCCACGGGTTCTTCCTGAAGAGTTGACAGGCGCACGCCCCGGCCGGGACGACACCACGCCCTGCGCTCCCGCCGGCAATGCTGCCACCGCGTGCGGACGCGCCGATCCCGGCATCCCGTCGTGCATCGACCTCCGAGTTCGTGCCATTCGACAGGCAGCGAAGTTCAGGCAACGATGCGGAAACGCCCGTCAATCCATGCTTGCAAGGCCCGTCAGATCCCTTCCGAGATCAGGACGTAGCCACGGTTTTCGACCGTATCGAATGTGCGCATCGCCGCGACAAGGTCGTCCGCGGCGATCCACACCCACGGGGCACGGTTCGGATTGACGTCCATCACCAGGAAGGAATCGCTGGCTTCATCATAGGCTCCGACCGGGGAGATGTGACCGCCACCCGGCTGGCCGAGGGCCTTGCGCGAGTAATTCACCAGTACGTAGTCGTCCTCGTTGGCGAGATTCTCGACCAGTTCGCGACGTATGTCAGAGGCATCCGCGTTGTCGTCGACGACCCGGAGCGCGACGTCGAGACCATGGCTGCGCAGCAGTTCCGCGAGTTGGTGCAACTGGAAGCCGAAGTCGCTCTTCGACTCGCCCTTGATCGGAACGGGCTTGCCCAGCACCTCAAGTCGCGACTTTGCCTGGTCGGTGAAGACATTGTTCGGCGTGTACTTGCCGTAGAACGGGTCGGCATCCTCCCACAGCCATGCCATCTCCTCCTTCGCGATGGACGCCCTGTCCTTCGGCAGGTCGTCCCGCTTGCCGAGCCTCAGCGCGTTCAGGACGATCGCCGACGAGGCCGGGCCGCAAAAGATCGCGTTGTCCTGGCTGACGAAGTGGTTGCTGAGGGGGAAGAAGTCCGTCTTGTGAGATGACCGGGCCAGCCGGTTCAGGCTGTCGGCGGACTGCCATTCGACCAGTTCGGCTGCGCGGGCCTCGATCGAAAGGAGCAAGCAGCATTGCATCGCCAGCAGAGTGGCACGCATTCCTTGTCGCATCCTGAGTCTCCCTGTTCGATGCCAGTGTCCGATCCGGCACACTTGAGTCGGCGCGGCTCCCACCGATCCTGCCCCTGCCTACTCCGGTGGCGCTTCGGGGGCCAGCCAAATCTCGGGCAGCTTCTGGGAACCGAGACATGAATGCCGGACGCTCCCGCATGGAACCCCGCAGGCCCGTCGAGGCGTGATGATCGGAGCCGAAGTTGCCTGACGTCGCCGCAGGGCCTTCGAGCCGGGGCGCTGCAGCAACAAGTGAGAAGAACCCGATCGGTCTTCCGGTGACGTCGAATCCGGCGATCTCAATTCTCGAACGCCACCGCACGAACCTCCTCGACCCCTTCGTCCTCAGTGAAACGCCAGATGCCGACATGGCCACGAAGCAGATCGCCGCTTTCGTCCCAGTCCATGCTGCCCGAGGCGCCCTCGTAGTCAATCTCGCCGCCCTCGGCGAGAATGCGAAGCCCATCGGCAACGCCTTTCGGGCCGGCAATCACGACGACGCCCGGCGAACTGCCCACCGCGTGCAACTGGTCGCGAATCGCGGCACCGTCCAGCCGACCCGCCGCCTGTGCCGCAAGCGCAAGCGCAAGCGCGATCGTGGCGTCATAGGTCTCCTTGACGTAGGCCAGCACTGGCAGGGCGCCGTACTCGGCGGCATGGGCCGCCTCCCATGCCGCAGACGCGGCGCTTTCCGGCGCTGACGCGGGCCCGGTCCCGTACATGTTGCCGAGCCGGTCCCCGCCTAGGAACCGGACGAGGCTCGCCCGCTTGGCGGCGCTGCCGAAGACGAAGTTGTCGTAGACGCCGTTGTCGATCGACTCTCGGACCATGGCGAGGGCGGCCGCCTCGAAGGCGACCACCACCAGGGCCTGCGCGCGCCCGCTCGCGGACTCGTGCAGCGCGGCGAGAAAGCCGGTCTGGTCGCGATCCACCGGCACGGCCCTGAGAGGACCGTCCCAGGCTGCCTCGAAGGCGGCGGCAAGGCCTCGCCCCCAAGGGTCGTCAACATGGAGCAGGCCGACATTGTCAAATCCCAGCTCGCGCACGAGGCGGGCGAGGACGGGCCCTTGGGAAACGTCGGACAATGCGGTTCGAAACAGGAAACCGTTGTCAGCGACAGTGGTCAACGCCGGCGATGTCGCCGAGAAGCTGATAGTGGGTATGGCGGCCGGACCGATCACGCGCTCAGCTACCGGCAGCGCGTTGACGCTCGCATTCGGGCCGACGATCGCGTGCACGCCATCGATCTCGACGAGACTCCGCGCCGCTGCGACCGCAGTCTCCGGGTCCGCCTTGCTGTCGCCGACCGCGATCGCCACGGGCAAGCCGAAAACGCCGCCGCCCTCGTTTACATGCTTGATCGCGAGCTCGAACGCCTGCTGCCTGTCCTTGTAGACCTCTGCCGAACCACTGCTCATGTCGAGCAGCAGTCCGATCCTGAGCGCGGTCGGCCCGTTCGTCCTCGCCACAGTCGATTCCTCCGCCGTGCTGGACAGCGACATGCCGAACCCGCCCAACAGCATCCCGAGCGCGCATGCCCGAGCGAACGCCCCGCCGAAGACCCTAAGGATCATTGTTGACTTCCTTCACTTCAACACCCGACCACGGAAACCTGCTCTCAATGCCCTTCGCCGCCGGCCTTCCGAACCCCGCGTCCTCCTGCAGGACCGCACGCGGGCCATGGTTGGCACACTGCCCGCCCCAAAGGAAGGGCATTGCTCCCGAGAGACGCTCATGCCCGCGCGCGAGAATGTCGCGGTCGGCGTACACCTGCCCGTCTTGGGCGGCGCCGCACTCGTCGCGGTCCCATTCCCTCACTCCGAGGCCGCCCATGTCTTTCGGACTACCGGCAGGAACTGGCGGACCGCAAGAGCAAAGGCGGGAAGCGCCGACCGGTTCACCGTCCGCCAAAGGCCGCGGTCTCGAAGCCGGCGGACCGCCGCAAGAGCGCATCCGCCTGCCATCTGGCGCAGCGATGCGGAAGGTTCTATCGCCACTTCCGGAAAGGCGTCCTGTAGTCGCCATCCCGCGTCGCCGTTCGGCTGGCGGGAGCACGGGCCGCGCTCTGCGCAGGCCGTTCAGACCCCACCCCGGACGGTCGGGCTTGCGCGTGGCCATCGGTCAAGCGCACGGCTCCGAGGTTCGGCTCTTGTACGGAGTCCGTCACCGCCGCTCGGCGATCGGCAGCACAACCGTCGCTCGCAACCCGCCCTTGGCGCGGTTCCCGAGCAAAACGCCGCCTCCATGGCCCCGGACGATGCTCCTCGCAATGGCAAGTCCCAAGCCGCTGCCTCCGGTATCGCGGTTGCGGGAAGTCTCGAGCCTCACGAACGGATCAAACACCCGCTCCAAGTCTGCCTCCGGGATCCCCTGCCCCTCGTCCTCGATGAAAACGCGGATTGCCGTGTCGTCCTTCTCGGTCCGCACGGTACCGCGGGATCCATAGGTGGCCGCATTCTCCATCAGGTTGCGCAACGCGCGCCGCAGTGCCACGGGGCGGCAGGCGACCAGGACACGGTTGGATTCGATCACCTCGATATCGTGCCCCAGCTCCGAAAGGTCGGCGGCGACACTGTCGATCAGCGCATTGAGGTCGACCTTGCGCGTCTCCTCCCGCTGCATGTCCTCGCGGATGAATGCAAGCGTGTCCTCGATCATCCGCTGCATCTCGTCGAGCGCCGCGTAGATCTTCATCTTCGTCTTCTGGCTCTCCACGAACTCGGCGTGCAGGCGGAGACTCGTGATCGGCGTCCGCAGATCGTGCGAGACCGCCGCGAGCATGGCCGTGCGCTCGCGGAGGTAGCGGTCGAGCCGTCCGCGCATGAGGTTGAACGCGCGCACCGTTTCCCGGGTCTCCACCGGTCCTTCCTCGGGCAGGTCGTCCACCGTTTCACCCAGACCGAATCGGCTCGCCGCCGCAGCGAGGCTTCGCATCGGCCTGACGATCCGTCTTGCCGCGAGAACCGCCACGGCGGCGATGACCAAGGCCGAGAAGAGGAAGGTCAGCACAAACGTCCAGCCCCACAGTGGCGCATCCGGTGGCGGAAACACCCTGACGTTCAACCATTGGTCGCCCGACAGCGCCACAGATGCAGTGAACCAGTCAGGCTCCTGGTGCCCATGAACGTCGCCGCGACCATGTTCTCCACCGCCGACATGTTCCCGGTCGCCGGCCAGGCCGTCGTCATAGCGGAATCCCGTTCGGAGCGGTGCCATGCGGATCCGTTCCGGATCGATGCCAAGGGTCGCAGCAAGGTCCCGCGCTATATCCGCCAATCGCTCGTCGGTCCCGGATTCACTCACCTCGGGTTCATCTGTCAACGAGAACAGCACGAATTCAGAGCTTGCCGCCGCAATCACGGCGTCATGAAGCTCCGGCGGCGCCCCTCCGAGCAGACGCACCACGGTCTCCGTGCGCAGAACTGCATTGTCCCGGTATGCATGGCGCTTCGCTTCGATGCGCTCCCATGCAAAGAGCGCGACGGCCACGCCCTGCGCGAGGGCAAGGGCGACCAGAAGAAGCAGCGTGAGCTGCCCGGCGAGGCTCGTCGGCGCGAGCTTCAACGCGAACGGAGCGGAACAGCCCGGCGCCGAGGCCGGAGAGCAAAGCACGCCCCCTCCCTGTTGCCACGAAAGTTCCTTGGCGAAAATTTAACTGCGATGGAACACCGTGCTGCCGCGCGCGGAGGGCCAGGCCGCAAGGCTCCCCGTTGAGCGCGGTCGCGAAAGGGCACCTGAAGAGCGCCCGCAAACCACCGAATGGCGGCGATGCCAGGCATCGTCGGCGACAACCAAGCCGCCAGAGACGGGCCGCCAACCGCACCTCGGTTTCTCGGTCCAAACTGGATGTCAAACATGCAGGCTCCCCACATCCCTCCTAGGGCCCCCCGACCTCGAGAACGGAAGGCGACATCATCCGCGCTCCACCTCGACCGAGAACCGATAGCCGCCACCCCAGACGGTGGCGATCAGGACGGGATTCTTGGGATTGCGCTCGATCTTGCGACGCAGGCGGCTCACCTGGTTGTCGATGGCACGGTCAAAGGGCGCTGCTGCCCTTCCGCGGGTCAGATCGAGCAGCTGGTCGCGTGAAAGCACCATGCCGGGGCGCTCGAGCAGAACGGCCAGCAGCCGAAACTCGCCGTGCGACAGCGGCGTCACCACCCCCTCGTCGTCAACAAGCGCGCGGCGCGCGACATCAAGCGACCACCGGTCGAATCGGCAGGTTCCGGACGGGAGCGGTGCCCTGTCAGGCGGCAGGTTGCGCGCACGCCGTATGACCGCCTTTATGCGGGCAAGAAGCTCCCGAGGGTTGAAAGGCTTGCTGACGTAGTCGTCGGCTCCGACCTCAAGGCCCACGATCCGGTCCGTCTCCTCGCCCATTGCGGTCAGCAGAATGACCGGAATCCGCGTCGTCTCGCGCAGGTGCCGACAAAGCTGGAGGCCATCCTCCCCCGGCATCATGATGTCCAGAACCACCAGATCGACGGCCGCGGCGCGCAGCGCGCGCCGTGCGGCCGCCGCGCTCTCCGCCACGGTCGCGCGAAGCCCGTTTCGCTCGAGGTAGCGCGCAAGCGGTTCGCGGATCTCGCGGTGATCGTCAACGACCAGAATGTGCGGACAGGCTTCCATTGGCATGATCGTAGGCCGTTCTCCGCAGGGATGGAAAATAGATTGTAACAAGTTGTGTCACGTCGTCGCCTTGCCACGGCAAGCGACACCTGCGCCCCATCACCGACAAGTTTCTGCGACATCTCATGCCCATGTTGCCTTCATCCGTCGTGTACCGACGGACCAACCGGCACAGGAGATTTAGAATGAAGACAGAAACGAAAATGCTCACCTCCATCACTGTTGTCGCCGTCTTCGGCGCAAGTGGCGCCCTCGCCGGCGCGAACGAGGCCAGCTACCGCGGTGGCAGCTTCGACGGCCGCCATGGCATGGATCACATCGAAGGTGCCTTGCACGACCTGGCGGCAACGATGCCGTTCGGGACCATCGCGATGGGCTGCAGCGGCGGATTCCCAAGGGCCGGGACCGAGAGGTTGCGCGCCGACGGGCTCGACGCCTACGACTCCAGCGGTGACGGCAACCTGAGCCTGGAGGAGTTCGCGAATCTCTGGAACGAGGCCACGCACGGGACCACGGTGCGCATGTTCCAGATGTTCGACGTCGACGGCGATGCGGTCGTCGCGCGCGCGGAGTACGAACGGCAGCTGACGGGCCTTGCCAAGTGGCCGGACCACAACGGCGACGAAGACAACAGCCACTGGCGGGACGGCGACTAGGTCCGGCCCAGAGCAAACCGAGTCTCGGTCGACGGCAACGTTTCCGTTCAACATCCAGGAAAGCAAGGATCCTCGGATCATTCGCGGTCGCCGGAGGCAATCATGCAATCGAAGGAGATTGAAATGCGCGAAAAACTGCAAGCGCCCATCGACGCTGTCCCGTCCAATTCGCCCCATCGGCTCGTTTTCCCGGCCGTCGCCCTCCTGCTTGCGCTCAGCCTCGCCGCCTGTTCGACAGGTTCGGAATTCGGCGGCGAAACCGGAGGACGCGAGGCCTCGGGCGAACATGGCGGCGCGGGAGAGGACGGCGAAGGTGCAGAAACCGGCCCGGGTGGCGGAGAGGAATCCGCCACCCGGTACAGCCTCGCCGACACCTACTGGAGCACGCGGGCTGGCGCGCGGCTCGTACTGAGATACGATGCCGCCAGCCGACAGTTCGTCGGCGAGGTAACCAACATCACCGACGCCACGCTCCCCCGTGTCCGGGTCGAGGTGCACCTTTCGAACGGCGTGGAGCTCGGACCGACCACGCCGATGGATCTGGCACCCGGGCAGACCGTCGACATAGTCCTCCCGGCGACCGGACAGGCCTTCTCCACATGGGGAGCGCATCCCGAAGTGGGCAGGGCGGGCGCGAGCGAGCCCATGGCGACGTTCACGCCCGGGTTCGGCAACTGGGTGGCCGTCAATGGCGTCAACCTCGGCATCGAGAGCTCGGGCCATCAAATGAGCGCCTGGTACACCTCCCGGGGACCGCGGATCTCCCTTGATCCCGCCCCGGCGCACCAGCCAACCCAAGCAGCGTCCTGGACGGGTGAATGGGCCGGCACCTACGGCACCAATCCCGCCATCGTAACCGGCGCGGCGAACGTCAACGTCACGCTGGGCCCGAATGCCCCGGAAGCCGACCTCACCCTCAAGGGCATTCCGACCCTCGGCACCCTCGCATGG
>VYCX01000006.1 GCA_009843725.1 Boseongicola sp. SB0675_bin_26 | reverse complement strand
ATGACCACCACCACCGCGGCCTTGGACTGCCAGTCAAAGCCGAACCAGTTGACCAGGATCGGCGCGGTTCCCACGATGGGCAGCGCAGCCACGAAACTGCCGACTGGGAGCAGTCCGCGCCGCAGAAACGTCGAGCGATCAATTGCGAGCGCGGCGGCAAAGGCCGCGAGGCAACCGATCACGTAACCGGAAATCGCGCCCTTCAGCGCGGTTTGGCGAAAGTCGGTCCAGAGCGTGCCGGTCTCGGCCGCGAACGTCTCGGCAATGACCGTAGGCGCCGGCAAGATCACCTGCGGCACGTCCAGGCCGCGCACCACGAGTTCCCAGGTCGCCAGCACCGACACGCCGAACACCAAGGGCACCGCAACCCGACCAGCGTACGACGAGGCCAGCGAGGAGCCCGCGATGCGCATGTTCAGCCACCAGGCAGCCATCCAAAGCGCGATTGCCGCCAGGACAAGCGTCATGACTCGACCTCCGCAAAGATTCGGTGAACGGCACCTCCACCCAAGCCGCACGACACGCGCGGCGTCCTTCCGTGCGCGGGTGACCCCTCCCTGATCGAGCACAGCGAAACGCCACTCGGGGCAGGTGCGCATTTCTTCGCAAAGCGCCGTGGCGGGGGCCGCAGACCCGCGGAGTCCGGTCCCGTTGCCGGCGCGCGGTTCATCTTGCGTACCCCATTCGTTGAAGCGCCAGCGACTGCAGCGCCGCGACGATGCTCACAAGCGCGGCTGCGAGGCAGGCGGCAGCGATCAGCGCAGACCAGATCATGAGCGGGTTGCCGAACTGGTCGCCGATCAGGATGCGCGCACCGAGTCCCTGGATCGCGCCGGTGGGCAATTCGCCCACGATCGTGCCGACCAGCGCTGCCGCGATGCCCACCTTGAGCGACGTAAAGAGATAGGGCACAGAAGCAGGCAGCCGGAGCTTCCAGAATGTCTGCCCGGCACTCGCGGAATAGGTCTTCATCAGGTCGATCTGCATGGGTCCGGGCGACCTCAGTCCTTTCACCATGCTCACCAGCACGGGGAAGAAGCAAAGGTATGCCGAGATGATTGCCTTCGGCACCGTGCGGCCCTCCACGCCCAAAGTCGCCAGCACCACGATGATCATCGGAGCGATCGCGACGATCGGGATGGTCTGGCTGATAACGGCCCAAGGCATCAGGCTCATGTTCGCGGTTCTCGAATACACGATCAAGACCGCCATTCCGATTCCGACCACCGTGCCAAGAGCGAAACCCCAAAGCGTCGACTGCAACGTTATCCAGCCGTGGAAGACCAGCGAGCGTTTCGACGTGACCTTGGTGTCGAGCACGGTCTTCTTCAGTTCGGCGGCAACCTGGTGCGGCGCCGGCAGGCGCGGACGGTCCTGATTCATCGTGTCTGCGACAATGTCCAGGAATGTCAGTTCCTGGCCCGCGCGTTCCGCCTGAGCGACCGTCCAGCCAGCGTTCATCGGCATCACCGCGACGTACCAAAGCGCAAGAATCGCGGCCAGCACCGCCAGGACCGGCAGGATCCGGTTCATGCACCGCCCTCCCTGCCAATGGCATTGCGGCGCGGACATGAGGGCGACATCTCGTGGAACCCATGCATGAATCCTTCAATCTTCATAGGACTGCCCCGCCCTCAGACCCTTGCGCACTCGCTGCGCGACCTCCAGGAACTCGGGCGTGTCGCGGATGTCCAGCGGACGTTCCCTCGGCAACGGGTTGTCGATGATGTCGGTTATGCGTCCGGGCCGGGGCGACATGACAACGATTCTCGTCGAAAGGTAGACGGCTTCCGGAATCGAGTGGGTCACGAAGCCAATGGTCTTTCCCGTATGGTCCCAGAGTCCCAGGAGCTGTTCGTTCAGGTGATCCCGCACGATTTCGTCGAGCGCCCCGAAGGGCTCGTCCATCAGGAGGATGTCGGCGTCAAAGGCGAGCGCACGCGCAATCGAGGCCCGCTGCTGCATGCCGCCCGAGAGCTGCCACGGATGCTTGTTCTCGAAACCCGAGAGCTCCACCAGTTCAAGCACGCGATTGACGCGGTCAGCCATCTCCGACCTGGAATAGCCCATGATCTCCAGGGGCAGGCGCACGTTTCCGGCAATCGTCCGCCAAGGATAGAGGCCCGCCTCCTGGAACACGTAGCCGTATGCACGGTCGCGGCGCGCCTCGTCCGGACTCATGCCATTGACCCGAACCTCGCCGCCCGTCGGCCTTTCAAGCCCCGCAACCACGCGGAGAAACGTCGTCTTTCCGCATCCGGACGGCCCGATGAAAGACACGAACTCCCCCTTGCCGATCCCCAACGTGACATCCCGAAGCGCCTGAATCGAGCCATCGCCGGTCTCGAACGTCAGGTCGAGATTCTTCGCCTCTATGGCGACAGCCTGTGACACGCCCTGTCCCCCGCCCCGAACCTCAGACCCCGGTCGCGGGAACGCCGGTCCGCTCGACGGGACGTGGCGCGGTCAGCTCTTTCCAGGACGAGAGCGCCCGGTTCACCGGCGTGTTGGGTTCACGACGGACGAATTCACCATGGCCTTCCTTGGTCCTGATCTCTCCGTCATGAACCGCGACATGTCCCCGCGTCAGCGTGAAGCGCGGCAGACCCTTGACGTGCTTGCCCTCGAACACGTTGTAGTCGATGGCAGATTGCTGCCTCTCGGCGCTGATGGTCTTTTCCTTCTCCGGATCCCAGACGACAATGTCGGCATCCGAACCGACGAGAATCGCACCCTTCCTCGGGTAACAGTTCAGGACCTTCGCGACGTTCGTCGAGGTCACGGCCACGAACTCGTTCGGCGTCAGCCGTCCGGTGTTGACCCCATGCGTCCAGAGCATCGGCATCCGGTCTTCCAGCCCGCCGGTGCCATTGGGGATCTTGGTGAAGTCGCCGACGCCGTAGCGCTTCTGCTCGGTCGTGAAGGCGCAGTGATCGGTGGCAACGACCGAGAGCGAACCGCTCTGCAGGCCGGCCCAAAGCGAATCCTGGTGCTTCCTGTTCCGGAAGGGCGGCGACATCACCCGGCGCGCGGCGTGATCCCAGTCGGAGCTGAAGTATTCCGACTCGTCCAGCGTGAGGTGCTGGATCAGCGGCTCGCCCCAGACTCTCTTGCCCTGCTGCCGTGCCCGCCGGATCGCCTCGTGCGCCTCCTCGCAGGACGTGTGCACGACATAGAGCGGCACGCCCGCCATGTCGGCGATCATGATGGCGCGGTTCGTGGCCTCGCCCTCGACCTGAGCGGGGCGGGAATAGGCATGCGCCTCCGGCCCGGTGTTGCCTTCCGCCATCAGCCTCGCCTGCAACTCCGCCACGACATCGCCGTTTTCGGCATGCACCAGCGCTATGCCGCCAAGTTCGGCAAGCCGCTTGAACGACGCGTACATCTCGTCGTCGTTCACCATCAATGCACCCTTGTAAGCCATGAAGTGCTTGAAGGTCGTGATGCCTTCCTTCTCGATCACCGTGGCCATCTCGTTGAAGACCTGCTCGCCCCACCACGTCACCGCCATATGGTACGAATAGTCGCAATTGGCGCGAGTCGACTTGTTGTGCCACATGGCAAGCGCGTCATGCAGTCCCTGTCCGGGAGACGGCAAGGCGAAGTCGACGACCATCGTGGTGCCGCCCGACAGTGCCGCGCGCGTGCCGGATTCGAAGTCGTCCGAACTGTAGGTTCCCATGAACGGCATTTCGAGATGCGTGTGCGGGTCGATGCCTCCTGGCATCACGTAGCAACCGGTGGCATCGAGCTGCTCTTCGCCCTTCAGCCCGTCACCGATCTCGACGATCCGGCCGGCGTCGATCAGAACGTCCGCCTCGTAGCTAAGGTCATGGGTAACGACAGTGCCGTTCTTGATGGCTGTGGTCATGTTGTCCTCTCCGTTGATGCGTGCCCGGCACCTTCGCCGCGATTCCGACCTGCGGTCCGGGCAGAGCCGAACGCTCCTGTACGGCCTTCCCGGTCATTGAACGGACCTTTCCGTCACGGCGCCCGTCGCGGCAGTCCGCCGCCGCCGCAAGCGTCCCGCGTCCCTCCCGGCATCCTCGTCGCGCGCCGCTTGCATACACCTTCATCCGCTCCCGTCGACGCCGGCATTCGCAGGCATCTCACTCCACGATCTCCGCCACATCGACCACGGCATGAAACAGCACGTCAGTGCCTGCCCGCGCCCATTCAGGGGAGATCTCCTCCGCCTCGTTGTGGCTCAGTCCGTCCACGCAGGGACACATCACCATCGCCGTTGGCGCCACGTCGTTGATCCAGCAGGCGTCGTGACCGGCGCCGCTGACGATGTCCATGTGACTGTAACCAAGCCGATCGGCGGCATCACGAATCGCCTTGACGCAGTTCACGTCAAAGGCAGGCGGGTCGAACTGGCCGACGATCTCGCATGCAAACCCGGTGCCAATGTCCTCACAGAGTTTCGGCGCCCGTTCCATGAACTCGCCGACCATGGCGTTTAGCTTGTCCAGGAGATGCGTGCGCATGTCCACGGTGAGCACCACCTTGCCCGGAATGATGTTGCGGCTGTTCGGATGCACGTCGACATGGCCGATCGCGCCAACTGCATTCGGCTGGTTTGCCATGGCAATCTCGTGCACGAGTTCGGTCACAAGGGCCAGCCCACGCCCGGCATTCTTGCGCATGTGCATTGGGGTCGAGCCGGTGTGGCTCTCCTTTCCGGCAATCGTGCATTCGATCCAGCGGAGCCCCTGCCCGTGCGTGACGACGCCGATGTCCTTCCCTTCCGCCTCCAGAACGGGACCCTGTTCGATATGAAGCTCGAAGAAGGCTTTCATCTTCCGGTTGCCGACCGGCTCGACGCCCTTCCATCCAATGCGCTCCAGCTCGTCGCCGAATCGCTTGCCGTTCGCGTCCACGCGGTCATAGGCCCAGTCACGGTCGTGCTTGCCCGCAAAGACGCCCGAGGCCAGCATGGCCGGAGCGAAGCGCGTGCCTTCCTCGTTGGTCCAGTTGGTCACGACGATGGGATGGCGGGTCCTGATGCCAAGGTCGTTCAGCGTCCTGACGATTTCCAGACCGCCCAGAACGCCGAGGACGCCGTCGTACTTGCCCCCCGTAGGCTGCGTGTCGAGATGGCTTCCCACATATACGGGCAATGCGTCCGGATCGGCGCCGTCGCGGCGGGCGAACATGTTGCCCATCTCGTCGACACCCATTGAGCAGCCAGCCGCTTCGCACCAGCGCTGGAAAAGCGCACGTCCCTCTCCGTCTTCATCGGTCAGGGTCTGGCGGTTGTTGCCGCCGGCAATGCCGGGGCCGATCCTGGCCATTTCCATGATCGCGTCCCAGAGACGCTCCCCGTCTATCCTGAGGTTTTCCCCCGGTGCCGCCATGGCCGCACTTCCTCCTGTTCACCCTCCAAATCCCGGAGAGTTTGACCAATTGGTCAGGATCACGCTACCATGGAGCGACGTGCAGTCAAGGATTTCGGTTCGCCCCCCATCACGGAAACCGGTATGGCCATGCCAGAAACAGCCGCACGGACGCGGATACAGGAAAAGAACATCAGCGCCATCCTGAACGCGGCGCTGGAAGTGTTCTCGGGCGCCGGGTTCCGGGGCGCGACGCTGGACCAGATTGCCCGTGCAGCCAGCCTGTCGAAACCAAACCTGCTCTACTACTTCAAGTCCAAGGAAGCCATTCACCGTGCGCTCCTGTCCGAGCTTCTCGATACCTGGCTAGCCCCCCTTCGCACGCTGGATTCCGGCGGCGAGCCCGTTGACGAGATTGTTCGTTACGTAATGCGCAAGCTCGACATGGCGCGCGAACTGCCGCGCGAAAGCCGGCTGTTCGCGAACGAGATCGTTCAAGGCGCTCCGCACATACTCGACATCATCGAAGGACCGCTGAAGGCACTGGTCGACGAGAAGGCGTCATTGATCCGCAAATGGGCGGCCGAGGGCAGAATTGCGGAGGTGGACCCCTATCACCTGATATTCTCGATCTGGGCCACGACGCAGCATTACGCGGACTTCGACGCGCAGGTGCGCGGAATTCTACGGCCCGAGCGCGACCGGCATTTCGACGATGCCGCAAGGTTCCTCACGCACCTCTACCGCACGGCGCTGACGCCCGATTGACCGGACCGGCCTCTGCATGCCGCGCCGGCGATCGGCGTTCCGTCATTCGGCGGCGCAGGCGCCCGGGTTGTTGGGATGCGTCGTCCAGTTGCCGTAGTCAGCAACGACGTCCTGGCCGGTGCGGGGGTCGACGGCGCCGGGCGCGAGCTCTTCCATGGTGATGCAGTCTTCCACCGGGCAGACATTGACACACAGGTTGCAGGCCACGCATTCCTCGTCGATGACCTCGAACTTTCTCCCGGGATTCATCGCGATGGCCTGGTGCGACGTGTCCTCGCAGGCCGCGAAGCATCGCCCGCAACCAATGCAGAGATCCTGGTCGATCCGGGCCTTGGTCACGTAATTCAGGTTCAGGTACTGCCAGTCAGTGAAGTTTGGCACCGCGCGGCCCACGACGTCATCGACGGATGCATGACCCTTCTCGTCCATCCAGTCGCCGAGACCCGAGATCATTTCCTGCACGATCTTGAATCCATAGGTCATGACGGCCGTGCAGACCTGGACGTTGCCCGCGCCGAGCGTCAGGAATTCAGCTGCGTCGCGCCACGTCGTCGCGCCGCCGATGCCGGAGATGGGCAACCCCTCGGATTCGGGATCACGCGCGATCTGCGCGACCATGTTGAGCGCGATGGGCTTGACCGCCGGCCCGCAGAATCCGCCATGCGTGCCCTTGCCATCGATGGACGGCTCGGGGCTGTACGTATCGAGATTCACGGACGTGATCGAAGACACGGTGTTGATCAGCGACACGGCATCGGCTCCGCCCGTCTTGGCCGCTCGCGCGGGATACCGTATGTCAGTGATGTTGGGCGTCAGCTTCACTATGACCGGCATGCGGGTGTTCTGCTTGCACCAGCGCGTCACCATCTCGATGTAGTCGGGCACCTGACCGACGGCGCTGCCCATGCCGCGCTCGCTCATCCCGTGCGGACAACCGAAGTTCAGTTCGATGCCATCGGCACAGGTGTCCTCCACAAGCGGCAGGATCGCTTTCCATGCATCCTCGACGCAAGGCACCATCAGGGACACGACGACGGCGCGGTCCGGAAAGTCGCGCTTGATCACCTTGATCTCCTTCAGGTTCGTTTCGAGCGGGCGATCAGTGATCAGTTCGATGTTGTTGAGGCCCAAGAGGCGCCTGTCGGCACCCCAGACCGCGCCGTAGCGGGGCCCGTTGACGTTGACGATCGGAGGCCCGTCCTCGCCGAGGGTCTTCCAGACCACCCCGCCCCAACCGGCATCGAAGGCGCGGCGGACGTTGTATTCCTTGTCCGTGGGCGGCGCCGACGCCAGCCAGAACGGGTTGGGCGACCTGATTCCGACGAATTCACATGCCAGGTTGGCCATGGCTTTCCTCCTTTCCGGGCTCAGCCCGGTTCATTCCCAGGACGCCGCGTCTCGTTGACGTTTTCCTTGCCGGCAAGCATTGCGTTGTGAATGTCCTCCGCCGCGTCGCGACCTTGGGCCACCGCCGTCACCGTCAGGTCGTCCCCGCCAGAAGCGCAGTCGCCACCGGCCCAGACGCCCGGAATTGAAGTGCGTCCGGATTCGTCAACCTTGATCTTTCCGCCCTCGATCTGCAGCGCGTCCGGCGCCCCTTCCAGCGCCTGGCCGATGGCCTTGAACACCTGGTCGGCCGCCAGGCGGAAGGTCTCGCCGGTGTCTTCAAGCCCGCATGCGCCGTCGTGCGTGTACTCGAATTCCACCTCCTGCACCGCGCCGTTGCCGATGACACGCACCGGTCGTGCATGCGTGACCATGCGCACCCCCTTCGAGGTGGCAAGATCCTGTTCATAGCGACTCGCCGACATCCGGTCACGTCCGCGGCGATAGACGATGGTAACCGTCTCCGCGCCGAGAAGCCTCGATTGAATGGCAGCATCGATCGCGGTCATGCCCCCGCCGACCACGACGACATTGCGACCGACGGCAAGATTGGACAGATCTTCCGCCTGCCGCAGATCCGCGATGAACTCGACCGCGTCGTCAACGCCCTGCAGGTCCACTCCCTCGATCCGCAGCGCATTCACTCCGGCCAGCCCGATGCCCAGGAAGACAGCGTCGTAGTCCTTGGTCAGTGAATCCAGATCAAGCCCGTCCGAGACGAACGTGTCGTGCTTCATCTTGATGCCCCCGATGCCCAGCAGCCATTCGACCTCGGCCTGGGCAAAATCATCAACCGTCTTGTAACTGGCGATGCCGTATTCGTTCAGCCCGCCAAGCTTTGGCCTGGAATCGAAGACAACGACCTCATGGCCGTGCATTGCCAGCCGGTGGGCGCACGCCAGCCCGGCCGGACCCGCCCCGACCACGGCAATTCGCTTGCCGGTCTGGTCGGCGCGCGCATATGGATGGCTGTCCCTTGCCATCATGGCGTCGGTGGCGAATCGCTGAAGCCGCCCGATCTCGACCGGACGGCCCTCGGCCATCTCCCGCACGCAAGCCTCTTCGCAGAGCGTTTCCGTCGGGCAGGCACGTGCACACATGCCGCCGAGTATGTTCTGGTCAAGGATCGTCCTGGCGGCGGCTTCGGGGGTGCCCGTGGCGATCTGCCGGATAAAGAGCGGAATGTCGATTGTGGTCGGACACGCAGTCACGCACGGTGCGTCGTGACAGAAATAGCAGCGGTCTGCTGCGACCAGCGCTTCATGCCCGTCGAACGGCGGATGCAGATCAGCGAAGTTCCGGCCAAGCGTCTCGGACGAAAGACGTCCGGCAGCAATGCCAGGCGTGAACGGATTGTTGGCCATGTGGCGGACTCCGTCGCAATTTGTCTCACGCAGTGCAGAATGCCACATTCAGAGATTTTATCAATTGGTAAATTTTTGGTCCGCCCAGCCAGGTGACCTGCGGCAAAATCGCGCCGCATCGGCGGTTCCTGTCTTGCAGCGTGCATGACGTTGAGATCACGGGCGGACATCACGCGGGTGACCCATGCCTCCGCCCTGCTCTCCACGTGTTGGCCGTCGGCCAAGCCCCATAGTGACCGGCAAGCGTCAGGCGCTTCTGCAAGCATGCGCAGCTTCGCGATCGGATTTGGCTTGGCCGCAAGTCAAGATTCAGCACGTGCCAGAGCGTGACCAGGACTTTCCCACGCTGCGGCTGATCTTTCGGCCGGCTGACGAACGGAGGC
>VYCX01000168.1 GCA_009843725.1 Boseongicola sp. SB0675_bin_26 | reverse complement strand
TGCACGACGAAGGCGCCCGTTGCCGTGGCAACGGGATTGGCCTTGTCCTCGTCGGTCGCCAAGGTGCGAACAAAGGCGACGGTTCGGGTCAAGTGGTAGCAGGTCGCGTGCGCAGTGATCGTTTGTCCCGGTGTGGCGGGCCGCATGTAGTCGATGCGGAAATTCAGTGTCGCGGTGGCTGACGGCTTGGCAGGATGGGAGAGAACGGCAACCCCGCCGCAGGTGTCCAGCAAGGAGGAGACGGCACCGCCATGCGCGACTCCCGTGGCGGGATCGCCCACAAGCCGGTCGTTCCAGGGCATCGAGACGACAGCGGTGCCTTCGCCCACTTCCTCGAGAACCATGTTCATGGCCCGGCAAAAGGGCAGCTCGTCGATGAACCGACGCCTTCCCGCTCCACGGATTCCGACCTTGTCAGGCATGAGTGGCCTCCTTCGCGGGTTTTCGTCCGTTTGTTCGCGTTCGGCAAGCCGATTGAACCGGCGTTGGCGAAGATGCCTGCACTGACGGCGGCGAACGTCTTCGTTGCCGCGGCTCGGCACTTGCCTGCACGGACTGAGGGCGCGGGTCTTGTGCCATGAATTCCGCGTCACCAAATGACTGGAACGATGCCGGCAAGTCGGCGCGGCGCCATGCTTGCCGGCGTGCCAACGGAATTGTGGCGTTGCGCGAAATTTGCCGTTGCGCCAAGGTGGCCAAGCAACATGCCGGAGGCGACATCAGGATGCCAGCCTACACACCTCCCGTGAGAGACCAGCAATTCCTGCTTCATGACCTGTTCAAGGTCAGCGAGAGCGACATTCCCGGCTACGAGGATCTCGACCGAAGCTTCACTGCGGCGGTTCTTGAAGAGGCCGGGAAGATTGCCGCAAATGTACTGCAGCCGTTGAACGTCGTTGGGGACACGCAAGGCTGCTCGCTCGAAAACGGCGTCGTGCGAACGCCGGAAGGGTTCAAGGCGGCCTGGGACGAAATGGCGAATGGTGGCTGGATGGGTCTTGCCGCCGACCCGGAACATGGCGGGCAGGGCATGCCGCATCTCCTGAACACGGCGGTCGGCGAGCTCTTCTCGTCCGCGAACATGGCCTTCCAGATGTATGCGGGGCTGGTGCAGGGCGCGGCGATGACGTTGGCGGCCCACGGGTCGGACGAGCAAAGGGCGACCTACGTTTCCCGGATGCACGAAGGGCGCTGGTCGGGAACGATGAACCTGACGGAACCGCATTGCGGCACCGACCTCGGCCTCATTCGCACCAAGGCGGAACCGCAGGAGGACGGAAGCTACAGGATTTCGGGCCAGAAGATCTGGATTTCGGGCGGCGAGCACGACTTGGCCGAGAACATCGTTCACCTCGTGCTTGCACGCATTCCCGACGGTCCGGAGGGGATCAAGGGGATCTCGCTCTTCGTTGTGCCGAAGTTCCTTCCCGGCGAGGACGGCTCGCTCGGCGAGCGGAACCGGCTTTCCTGCGGCGGTCTGGAAGAAAAAATGGGCATCCACGGCAACGCGACCTGCGTCATGAACTACGACGGCGCCACCGGATGGCTTGTGGGCGAGATGCACAAGGGCATGCGGGCCATGTTCACGATGATGAACGAGGCGAGGCTCCTGGTGGCGCTCCAGGGCTACGCGCAGGCCGAGATCGCCTACCAGAACGCCGTCGTGTTCGCCCGGGAGCGGCTGCAGGGCCGGGACGTGACCGGAGCGAGGAACCCGGACGGTCCGGCCGACCCGGTCATTGTCCACCCGGACGTGCGCCGCAACCTGCTCGATCAGAAGTCGTTCGTCGAAGGCGCGCGCGCCTTGGCATTCTGGGGTGCGGAGATGATCGACCGTACGCGCCGGATGGGCGACAAGGAGGCCGAGGCGATGGTCTCGCTGCTGACTCCGGTGATGAAGGGATTCCTGACGGACAAGGGCTTCGAGGCTTGCGTTCTGGCGCAGCAGACTCTTGGCGGCTCGGGCTTCACGAGAGAGGCCGGCATTGAGCAATTCGTGCGGGACGCGCGCATCGCAATGATCTACGAGGGAACCAACGGCGTCCAGTCGCTGGACCTGGTGGGCCGGAAGCTTCCCGCGAACGGCGGCAAGGCGATCATGACATTCTTCGGACTGGTGAAGGGCTTCATCAAGGAGAGCGAAGGGAACGAGTCCCTGAAGTCCGATTTCCTCGATCCGCTGAAGGCCGCTTCGAAGGACTTGCAGGCCGCGGGGATGTACTTCCTGCAGGAGGGCGCAAGGAACCCGCTGCACGCGCTGGCGGGATCCTACGATTTCATGCACCTGTTCGGCCACGTTTCCTTGGGCTTCATGTGGGCACGCATGGCAAGGGCGTCGATGGAAGCGCTTGAGCTTGGGGCCGAAGACGCCGAATACTACGAGACGAAAATCATGACCGGACGCTACTACATGTCCCGACAGCTGCCGGCGACCGGCCTGCACCTGGCGCGCATAACGAGCGGCGCGGAACCTGTGATGGATCTTGGCGCCGAGAGATTCTGATTGGAGGGCGAATGACGATCAAGCTGCACTGTTTCGGCGAAAGCGGACACTCATACAAGGCGGCGCTTGCGCTGGAACTCGGACCGCTCGACTGGGAGCCGGTCTTCGTGGACTTCTTCAATGGCGCATCGCGCAGCGAGAGCTATCGTCACGACGTGAACGTCATGGGCGAGGCGCCCGTGCTCGTCGATGGCGACGTGCACCTGACCCAGTCCGGCGTGATACAGGACTATCTTTCGGAAAGAACCGGGCTCTTTGGCGGTCGGTCAGCGGAAAGCCGTCGGGAGATACTCCGCTGGGTGCTCTGGGACAATCACAAGCTGTCGAGCCAGGCCGGCGTGACACGGTTTCTCATGAACTTCCTGCCGCCGGACAAGCGCCCCGAGCCCGTGATCGCGTGGCTCCAGGGAAGGTTGACGGCGGCGCTCCGGGTCCTCGAAGGTCATCTTGACTCGCGCGCGTGGATCGTCGGGCAAGATGTCACGAATGCGGATCTGACCTGCTGCAGCTATCTTTTCTACGAGGAGCCGTTCGGCTTCGAGCGCAAGGACTGGCCGGCCATTGATGCCTGGCTGAAGCGGATCGAGGCGCTCGACGGCTGGAAGCACCCGTATGATCTCATGCAGCGGGCTTTCCCGGCCGAGGCTGCGTGAGAAAGGACACCACCATGGGCGAAGCCTACATCTACGACGCAATTCGTTCGCCCCGCGGCAGGGGTCGGGGCGAAGGCAGCCTGCACGAGGTCACTCCGGTCAAGCTCTCGGCCGACCTGCTCAACGCCATGAAGCGACGGAACGGCCTGGACGGCCACGTTGTCGAGGACGTGATCTGGGGCAACGCGACCCAGGTCAAGGAGCAGGGCGGGTGTCTCGCACGAACCGCCGTCCTGGCATCCGACCTTGACGAGCGGGTTCCGGGCCTCTCCATCAACCGGTTCTGCGCGAGCGGCATGGAGGCCGTCAACCTCGCTGCAAACCAGGTGAAGGGGGGCGCGGGCGAAGCATATATCGCTGGGGGCGTTGAATGCATGAGCCGCGTGCCCATGGGCAGCGACGGCGCAGCGATAGCCGTCGACCCCAGCGTCGCCATGAAGACGTATTTCGTGCCACAGGGCATTTCCGCGGACATCATCGCGACCGAGTACGGATTCAGCCGTGCCGACGCGGATGCCTACGCGGTCGAAAGCCAGCAGCGGGCGGCGCGGGCCTGGGACGAAGGCCGGTTCGAGAAGTCAATTGTCGCCATCAGCGATCAGAACGGACTGCCAATTCTGGATCGCGACGAGCACATGCGCCCTGACACGGACATGCAGGCGTTGGGCGCGCTTGATCCCTCCTTCAGGAATCAGGGCGAGGTCATGCCCGGCTTCGATGCTGTGGCGCTGATGAAGTACCCGCATCTCGAGAGGGTCAACCACGTCCACCATGCCGGGAATTCCAGCGGCATTGTCGATGGCGCCGCGGCGATGCTCGTCGGCTCCCTGGAGTTTGGCGAGGCGAACGGTCTGTCGCCCAGGGCGCGGATCCGTGGTACCGCGAAGATCGGCACCGATCCGACAATAATGCTGACGGGGCCGGTGCCGGCCACGGAAAGGGTCCTGGCCGGCACCGGCATGAAAATCGGCGACATTGACCTCTTCGAGGTAAACGAGGCATTCTCCTCGGTCGTTCTGCGCTTCATGCAGGCGTTTGACGTCGATCACGGCGTCCTGAACGTCAATGGCGGCGCAATCGCTATGGGGCATCCTCTTGGTGCTTCCGGCGCCATCATCATCGGAACGCTTCTTGATGAAATGGAACGTCAGGACAAGGAGACCGGCTTGGCCGCGATCTGCGTGGCAAGCGGCATGGGCGCGGCCACGATTCTGGAGCGCGTGTAGGTGCGAAGGCCGCGCGCGTTCGTGAACGGGGAGCTCGGGTGGGGAACAAGCCATGACTGACTTTGCGTGCGAGATCCACGACGGCGGAGTTGCCGTCATCACCTGGGACGTGCCCGGGAAGTCGATGAACGTCCTGACCCGCGAGGCGTTCGAGGCGCTGGACAGCCATGTCGACCAGGCGCTGGCCGATGACGCAGTGAAAGGCATCGTCATCACCTCCGGAAAGGAGAGCTTTGCCGGCGGCATGGACCTGAACGTGCTGGCTTCGATCCGCGACGCGGCGGGCGAGAATCCCGCGCCCAAGCTCTTCGAGTTCATCATGGAGGGCCACCGGATCCTGCGGAACATCGAACGGGCGGGAATGGACCCAAAGACGAACAAGGGCGGCAAGCCAGTCGCCTGCGCGATTCCCGGGCTGTGCGCCGGCATCGGCACCGAGATTGCCCTGGCGTGCCACCGCCGGTTCATGTCGGACACGCCGAATGGCCGCATCGGGCTGCCGGAGGTGCGGGTGGGCCTCTTCCCCGGCGCCGGCGGCACGACGCGCTACTCTCGCATGGTTGGCGCGATGGCGGCTTCGCCGGTGCTTCTCGAAGGCAAGCTGCTTGAGCCGCGCAAGGCAAAGGCTGCCCAACTGGTCGACGAGGTCGTGGCGCCGGACGAACTTCTGGCGCGAGCCAAGGAATGGGTCTTGAACGCGCAGGACGCGGACCTGGTCAAGCCTTGGGACCAGAAGGGCTTCAAGATGCCTGGCGGCGCGCCTTACCACCCCCAGGGCTTCATGACCTTTGTCGGCGCAAGCGCAATGATCAACGGAAAGACCAAGGGCGCCTATCCGGCAGCGAAGGCGCTGTTGTCCGCCGTTTACGAGGGCGCGCTGGTGCCGTTCGACACGGCACTCAGGATCGAGGCGCGATACTTCACCAAGATCTTGATGAACCCGACGTCCAGCGCGATGATCCGGTCCCTGTTCATCAGCAAGGAGGCCTTGGAGAAAGGCGCGCGCAGGCCGGACGCCAGTGATCAGAAGGTCAGGAAGGTCGGCGTCGTGGGGGCCGGCATGATGGGGGCGGGCATCGCATATGTCAGTGCCAAGGCGGGTGTTGACGTGGTTCTGGTGGATCGCGATCTTGCCACGGCCGAGAGCGGCAGGGCGCACTCGGAGGGAATCCTGGACAAGGGCATCGCTCGCAGGCGCGTGACCGAAGAGGAGAAGGCGGAGGTTCTGGGAAGGATACGGGCCACCGCCGATCTCGAATCCCTGGACAGCTGCGACCTGATCGTGGAGGCGGTGTTCGAGGATCCGGGCGTGAAAGCGGACATCACGAAGAGTGTCGAGAAGATCGTGGGCGACGATTGCATATTTGCCACGAACACCTCGACCCTGCCGATCACCGAGCTGGCCCAGGCGAGCGTTCGACCGGAGCAGTTCATAGGCATTCACTTCTTCAGCCCCGTCGACAGGATGCTCCTGGTCGAGATCATCAAGGGCGCAGAGACGGGTGATCGGGCCGTTGCCAAGGCGCTGGACTACGTGCGCCAGATTCGGAAAACGCCCATTGTGGTGAACGATGCGCGTTTCTTCTACGCAAATCGCTGCATCATTCCCTATATCAACGAAGGCCTGCGCATGGTCGGTGAAGGGGTGGAGCCGGCGCTGGTCGAGAACGCCGCGAAGCTGCTTGGGTTCCCGCTCGGCCCCCTGCAGCTCGTCGACGAGACCTCGATCGATCTGGGCGTGAAGATTGCCAAGGCAACCCGCGCGGCGATGGGGGACTCCTACCCTGACGAAGCCGTTGACGAAGTCCTGTTCTGGATGGCCGACCAGGGGCGGCTGGGCCGCAAGGCCGGTTCCGGATTCTACGCTTATGACGCGACCGGCAAGCGCGCGGGTCTTTGGGAGGGATTGCGAGAGAAGTTCCCGGGCGAGGGCATCCCTCCGCTGGAGGAGGTGCAGAACAGGATGATGATGGTGCAGGCGCTGGAAGCCGTGCGTGCGCTCGAGGAGGGTGTTCTGAGTGACATTCGCGAAGGTGATGTCGGCGCGATCCTCGGGTGGGGATTCGCGCCCTGGTCCGGCGGTCCGTTCTCCTGGCTCGATATGACCGGAGCCGAACGGGCGATGGAAATTTGCGCCGACCTCGAATCCCGGTTCGGTCCGCGCTTCGTGCAGCCTTCTCTCCTGTCCGAACTGGCGAAGTCCGGTGAAGGATTCTATGGCCGTTTCGGGTCGGTCCGGAATGCCGCGTAGCATGATGATGACTGCGTTGTTTCGCGACTCGGTGCGGGGATGCGTCCATTTGCGCGATCTCGGGAGGTGACAGGTCCCGGGTGTTGCGCTATTGACGGTCAGAGCCCTTGCCGGAGACAGGAATCATGGCCGACCACAAGCACGGTGAAATGGAAGTTGCAGATCAGGAAGCCGTTTTCTCGGGCTTCGTGACTTGGGTGAAGAACGTCACGATTGTCTGCTTCCTGGTCCTGATTTTCCTCGCGATCTTTAACTCCTGAGCTTCCGCGCCGCTTTCTCACGGACGCAGGCTTGAGCATTGTACGAGACATGGGAATCCGCAGTGTCCTGCCCGTTCTGCGTGGCATGCGCACGATGTGAGTTCGGCAACGAGGCCGCTGGCCGAAGCCTCGGCAATTTCCGCAGATCGTGATGCAACTGCGTGCGGCGCAGAGTGGTTGCCGATCACCTGGGCAGCGATTCAGAGCATCCAGTTGAGAACTTCAAGAGTCGTCGCACCGGCCAATGCGCCCCAAAGGACGTTCTTTCGCCAGAAGGCAACGGCCAGCGTTGCAATTGCCGCAGCAAGGCGCACCGGATCCGTGTTTCCTCCAACGGCATCCGGCCATGCGACGAGCGGCGCGACCAGGCCCGGCAGCACTGCCACAGGCGTGTAGCGCAAGTGGCGAAGCAGCCAGCCCGGCATCCTTCGACCGCCGACCAGCCCGAGGAACGAGAAACGGATCAGGAACGTGCCCACGCCCAGCACGGCGATGATCGCCCAGATCTCGGTCGCTGAATGACTCACCGACCTCGCCTTCTCTCGATTTCCGCGCCCACTGCCATCGCAATTGCAGCGGCGATCAAGAGGCCGATGCCTGTCGGCAGCCAGAACAGGAGCATTGCTGCGACCGCCGACGACACGGCGGCTGCAAGATGGGCAAGCGTCTTGAGCATCGGCCCCACGATTGCCAGAAACAGGATCGGCATCGCGAAGTCGATCAAGGCGTTGTCGGGCAGCGCCCCGCCCGCTGCCGCGCCAATCAAGGTCCCAATCACCCAGAACGGTGCCGTCAACGCGATCGTTCCGAGAAAGTAGACAACTTTTTGGTTGACCGGCCGTTCGGGCCGCTCGTCGAAGTGCGCGATTCCAAGCGCATAGCTGATGTCGAAATTGAGATACGAAACGATCACGCGCTGCCAGAGCGGAGCCGACCCCAGATGCGGCTGAAGTGACGCGGAATACATCGCCATTCGCAGGTTGACGGCAAGTGCCGCCGCCATCGCCACCCAGATCGGCGCCGCCTCCGACAAAAGTTGCACGGCAGTGAACTGTGCGGCTCCAGCGATTACGACGAGGGACATTCCGACCGACTGGGGAATGTCCAGACCCGCCTCGACGGCGACGACCCCGAACAGAAAGGCAAACGGACCGGCGACAAAAAGGAACGGCACGCCGGCGATGAATCCTTCGAGGAAAGCGGATTTTCCTGTGGCTAAGGACATGGTCCGGCCCTAATCTCTGCCAGGTGCGAATAGCACACGCAGGAAGGGGCGCAATCAGTGAACACTCCGTCGCCTGAAGACAACGGCTTCCCGGCCAAGCTGCGCGGCAACCCGCACGCTTCGCGACCGAAGGCCGGTTCCCGGCCCCTGGACAAGATGCAGCACGTTGTGGGCCGCGTTGACGTCGCGGCCGTGGACGCGACCGCAGCCGTCGCAGCCGTGCACCCTTTCGCCAAGCGTCTTCGGCCTGTCGGGATCGCGCCCGCATCCGCTGCATCTCCGGGAGGTGCCGCGCGGGTCGACCAGGACCACCGACCCGTCGGCGCTTTCAGCCTTGCAGGTCACGACGTCGACCCCGCCGTCCGGGCGCGTGTCCTCCTGGCCGGGGATCGCCAACGCCGGGATCCTGAACTGCAGCGTCACGAACCACTTCCCGTTCGAGCGGCTGACGACCGCGTGCACCGGCTTCGTCGGCAACTCGCGGTGCCACCGGACCCTGGCGAGGCCCGGGATGCCGACGAGCCGCAGCCGCCTGTCCCGGCAGACCAGCCCGTCGCCGACGCGGAGGTCGGCGCCGCGGAAGCGCGGAAAGCCCGGAGTCCTGCCCGCCTTCAGTCGCCTGAAGAAACCCTTGAACGACCTGTCGCGCCGGCGCAGGACCTGCTGCCCGGCGCTGCAGCTGTAGCCGGCCAGTTCCGGGACCGCGTCCCGGACGGCCTTCAGCTCGTTCGCCTGGTCCGCGTAGCGAAGGCTGGCGCCCTGCCGCCTTCAGGCCTCGATGCGCTGCTGGAGGCCCGCGTTGCAGAGGCCGCGGACGTGTCTAGGCATGTCCGGGAGGGCCGCTTCCTGCGCCCCGTTCGGGCAGGTCCGGCACTTGCAGCTCACGATCACCCGCCTTCCCGTGTTCGTCATGCGTTCCTTCCAGGCCAGGCCGGCCGTCATTGCAAGGGGCGCGCATGCCCCTGTCGCCTGAACGCGACAGTCCCATGCGCGAGTTCTTATGGAACGTGAAGGCGCTGGTCGGTACCTGATCGCTCCCGATCCGGGAGACGTGCGGCTGACGCGCGCGGTCGAGGGCGTCGACGAAGCCGGGGCCACCGCAGAGATTTCAGTGGTCGAGGAGCGTCCGCTGACGATATTCCTGAACGGACAGGAAATCGTGACAGTCATGACCATCGGCG
>VYCX01000554.1:8719-9312 GCA_009843725.1 Boseongicola sp. SB0675_bin_26 | reverse complement strand
CCGGACACGCCTCCGATGATGAGGGCAAGGACGAAAGCGATGAAGACGCCGATCATGCCGACCTGGAGCGACGTCCAGATTGCGTGAAGGGTCCGGCTGAAGATGTCCTGGCCGTCCTCGTCCGTGCCGAACAGGTGGATCTTGCCTTCCTGCACCCCGAACAGGTGGCGGTTGCCCGGAATGAAACCGAAAAGGCGGTAGTCATCGCCTTTCGGAAGAATGGTGAGATAGTTGCGCTCGTCCTCGTTGACCGTCGTCACCCAACGGAAATTCGTCTTGATGGACCTTTCGCGCTCAACGGCATGGATGAACGGGCGCAGGGAACAGCCGTTCTTGTCGCAGAACTCCGGGATTTGCGGCGCGCCGTTCGTGTAGTCCTTGTTCCGGCCGCCGATTGTCGGGTCATAGGGCGACAGGAAGGGCGCGAAAATGCCGGACACGATGAGAACGATCAAGACAGCGGCCGCCACCATCGCGGCTCGCTGCTTCTTGAAGCGCGCCCAGATGAGCTGGCGCTGAGATGCCGTGAAGTAGGCCTCCTTGGAGCGCTGCGCCTCCGCCTCGACCGTCGTTTCCGCCATGTCGGTCATCGG
>VYCX01000554.1:0-8709 GCA_009843725.1 Boseongicola sp. SB0675_bin_26 | reverse complement strand
GTCATCGGATGATGCTCTTTCGAACGCGGGGATCGATCACGGCGAGCGCCACGTCGGTCGTGAAGTTCAACGCGACGATGGACGCCGTGAGCAGGAAGATGATCGCGCCGGCCAGCTGCTGGTCGTTCGACCTGGCCAGCGCCTCGATCAGGAGCGCGCCCGCATCGGTCATGACCAGGATCAGGGCCACAATCGGAAGCTCGTTGAATATCCGGTTCAGGTCGAACCCGAGCGAGTTCACGATCGGCCCGAGCGCGTGACGGGCCGGATAGCCCCAGAGCAGCTTGCGCCCGTGAACGCCTCGTGCCGCCGCCGCGGTGACATAGAGCTTGCCGATCTCGTCGAACATCAGCGCACGGACGGTCTGGAGCGCAAATGCCGTCGCTGACCATCCAAGTATGAAGATCGGCAGCCACGCGTGCTTCAGCAGGTCAAGGAACTTTGCAAGCGACCACGGCGCATCCCTGAATTCGCTTGAGAACAGCCCGGTCAACGTCTCCCCGAAATACACCGTCGCGAACAGCATGATCATCAGCGCCAACAGGAAGTTCGGCATCGCAAGTCCGAGATAGCTGACGATTCGAAGCGAGTTGTTGAGGAACGCGTTTTGCGACGAGGCAGCCAGGATGCCCACCGGAATCGCGATGATGTAGGCCAGCGCCAGCGAAGCCATGCAGATCGACAATGACAGCCAGAACTTGTCGCCCAGAAGCTGGGCGATGTTGACGCGCAGGATGCAGCTGTCGCCGAACTCACCCTGGAACGCGTTGACGATCCACAGGGCCCAACGCTGCAGGAACGGCTTGTCGAGGCCCAGCCTCTGGCGTTCCAGCTCGATGTCGGCGACCGAGATGCCGGATCCCTGCGTGTTCTTGAAAGCCAGGTACCGCTCGGCACAATCGCCGGGCACGAGCTCCATCAGCGAAAACACCACGAGGGACACGATGACGAGCGTCATCGCCGCCATCAATGCGCGTGTGACGACAAAGCGCGCGAAGTTCAGCATGGCCGCTCCCGCATCCGCGCCCGGTCAGGGCATTTCACGACGTCCCGGACGCAGGTCCCCCTCATTTGCCGGGGGCAGGATCGTCCTGCCCCCGGCATGCAGCAAAGCAAAACTCGGCCTATTCGTCCAGCCACCATTGCGTGGCCCGATACGGATAGGTTCGGTAGTACTCGTAGCTGTGCGTCTTGGTTTCGGTGAAGTTCTGCAGCGCATTGCGATGGATCATCGGTGCGGGCGCGTTCACCGTCCCTATGAACAGCAGCTCCCTGGCCATGGTTTCGGCCATCCGGGCGCCGACTGTGTTGAACGCGTCCGAACCCTGCGCAGCGGACTGCAGCGCATTGATGTCATCCATCATCTGCTTTGCCCAGGCCGGCGGCTCCACTCCGGCCGAACCGCCCGAATCGACCCATTCGGCCCAAAGCATCGCGTTCCGGTTGCCGAAGTAGTTCTCGTAGGGCGGCACCCAAAGCTCGTTGTTGCCAAGGACAATGGCCAGGGGCTGGCTCTTCCGCCACATCGAGACATCGAGCTTGTTCGACGATTGCGCCGAGCGGTATTCGTCGGGCGTCACTTCCTTGACGACCGAATCGATTCCGGCGTCCCGCCAGTATTGCGCGACAAGCTCCACGGTCTGGCCAGCGATGCCCTGCGTCGAGAAGTTCATGTTCAGAACAAGCTTCTCCCCGTTCGGCAATTCGCGCAGCCCGTCCCCGTCGACATCCTTCATGCCGAGCGCGTCCAGTCTGGCCGCCGCTCCGTCGGGATCGAACTCGGCCATGTGGCCGTGCAATGCAGGATCGGCGAAGTCCGGCAGCGGCGAAAACCCGACATAGGCCTGCGGGGTGCCTTGGCCGAAGAAGCCGATCTCGTTCAGTTCCTCCCGATTGATGGCAAGTGACATCGCCTCGCGGAACGACAGGTCGCTGAACACCGCGCGCTTCGCCGGATCTTCGTGAGTCACGTTGAAGCCGAAGGCCCCGATCGTGATTTCCGGCTTCAGATGCACCGTGTAGTCACCCTTTTCCTGCGCTTCAAGGAGGATGGGAGCGGAGGCGAGCTGGAGCGACTGCGCCTTGTAGTCGACTTCGCCGTTGACGATCTTCAGGATGCGGACCTCGTTGTCGTTGATGTAGACCTCGTCCTGCTCCGAGATGTAGGGCAGCTGCTGCCCGGTCGGATCCACCTGGAAGAAGTACGGATTCGCCACGAGGTGCCGGCCTTCGGTCGTGTCCGTGATGTAGATGTGGCTTTCCAGCGTCGGATGCGTGTGCTTGGGCAGACCGTCCACGAGAGCCGCTCTCGACAGCATCGGCGTCGGCGTGTCCGTCCAGTCCGAATTCCCGTAATAGGCCAGGATCGCGTCATAGCCGTTCTCGAAGCCGAGCGACTGCGCATAGCTGTCCGCGTCCGGATTGATGTCCGGATGGAACTGGCCAAGGAAGTGCATAGGCTGGAAGCCCTGCCCGAAATGCGTCGCGAAGTGGGCCAGAAGGCCGGGCTTCGGCGCAGGCAGGTTGAAGACCACCGTCACGTCGTCCGGCGCATCGACGGTCATCGTCTCGCCGCCCACGGTCACGTAGTCCTTCGGCTTTTCGAAGATGTTGGTGTCCAGCATCAGCTTGTCATGCCAGAACTTGACGTCCGCGGACGTGAACGGCGCACCGTCGGACCACTTGTGCCCTTTCCTGAGCGTGATTGTAAGCTTCGTGAAGTCGTCATTCCACTCCCACGACTTCGCCACGTTGGGAACGATGGTCTGGAGATCGTCTGAGTAGCGCACAAGGTTGACGTGGCGCACGGAAAGGAAGTCGGATGTCCCCGCCTCGGTTGCGTTGGACAAGACATCAAGAGTGCCGCCGTACTTCCCGATGCTGTCGTAGGGCACCACGACAAGCGGTTCCTCGGGAATTCGTGCCGACAGCGACGGAAGGTCGGGGTTGCCGACGATCTTCGCATTCAGCGCCGCTGCCTCGGGATTGCCGCTGAACTCCATCGTGCAGCCCGCTGCCGCCTGGAATTCCGCAAGGTCGTACTGCTGCGGAAACGCACCGGGCGCGACACCTCCCATGTCTGCCACCGTGATCCCGGGACAGTTTGCGAATGCCAAGCCTGGCAGCATCGCAACAGCAGCTCCGGACAAAAGTAACTTCTTCATCTTATCCCCCATGATTGAATGACGATGGGCTGGTCAGCCTTGCCGAACACGCAACGCGCAATGAACACAACTGGACCCTCATATCACAAATCATGATTCTCGTGTTTCGGGCCATTCCGGCACCCGACCAACCCCGCCGACTGATTGCACCGATTTTGCAACGGCATTGTGACACGGATTCACAAATTTTGCCACGCGTCAACAGTTTCCTGTCCTGACCCCGCCGTCGCCAACCATCGTCGCCGCGAAAGTCCCCTCGGCATTCGACACGCGGTGACGGAGCAATTCGCCCATCAGGCGCAGGAACAGTTCGGGCGCGCCGGGGTCCCTGGCAATGTTGCGGCCTTCGCCGTCGCGATCCATGTCGAACAGGACCGGCGGAAGGTCGCAACCGAACTGGACCAGCCTGTATTGTCCGCTTCTGAAGACGATGAGGCTGGACTCGCGGGAGCGAATTCCGAGCCGCCGCATCCATAGAGTCGGTGTCACCGGATCGCCGAAATCAAATTCCGACATGGAACAGGCGGAGGTCTCGCCCCTTACGTCTTCAAGGAGCGGCAACAGGCTTGATCCGTTCATCGCGTGCGGCACATCCGCGCCGAGACGGTCGAGAAGCGTGACCGGAACATCGATGGACTGGGTCATGCCTTCGACGACCTCGCCATGCGTGTCCGGACGGTACGGGTCACGGACGATCAACGGAACGCGAAAGGCCGCTTCATGAAACGTTCCCTTTCCCCACAATCCGTAGTCTCCGAGCATCTCGCCATGATCGGAAGTGACAACAAGGATCGTGTCGTTCCATTGTCCGCTTGCCTTCAACCAGTCGATCACGCGACCGACATGCATGTCGACCTCGCTTGCAAGGCCAAGATAGATCGCCCGCAGTCCCGCCGTCGTCTCCGCAGAAGAGTCCAGATCCGGGAAGCCAACCACCATCGAGGACGGAGGTTGACGTTCCTTGGCGAGGGCGACAAACGGGTGCCGCTCGGGATCCCCCGCTCCTCGCAAGGCCGTCGCGGGCGCCGGCATGTCTGCCGGATCGTACATTCGGTTGTACGGCGCAGGTGCGACAAAGGGAGGATGCGGCCGGATATAGGTCAGAAGCGCAAACCAGCCCGGTGCTGCGCCGGCCATTCCATCAATGAAGCGATCAGTCAGGAACGCCGTGTCGCTGTCCTCCGCCGCATAAAGCGCAGGGTCTGCAATCCTGTCGCCATCGGGCCGGTAGGTAGCCGGGTATTCAGGCAGGGGATTGCCCTTTGCCGCCAGATGGTCGCGCCAGACGCGGTCGTCGGATTCCGAGCGCATGCGCAGGGCTTCGTCGAACCCTGCCATCAATTCCTCGTCGCTCTGGAGTCGCGGATCATCTGCGTCGAGCACACGCGGGTCCTGCGTCGTATCGGTGTATCCGTACAACTGCGGCGAATATCCGATTGTCCTGGCGGCGGTGGCAATGTTCGGCGTGTCGTGGCGCAGCGGCGTGCCGTTCCTGACCGCCCTGTGGTTCATCGCGTATTGCCCCGTCAAGAGCGAAACACGGCTCGGGCCGCAGGGCGAGACCACCGAATGGTGGTTCGCGAACATGACCGACTCGCTCGCGAGTTCTCTCAGTCGCGGCAGCTTCGCGACCCTGGCCAAGGGTCCGTCGCCCAACAGGTCGCCCCGGAACTGGTCGATCAAGATGATCAGCACATTAGGCGTCTCGGACATCAAAGCTCCCGGAATGCAAGCCGATCATCTCCATGGCCGGCGACATGTAAAGCCCCCGCTTGTGGCCAAGGGCAGGAACGAGTTCGCCAATCGTCTGAAAGCGGTTCCGGGCGCTTGGCGCTGATCCAAAGACTGGCATGGCTGGCTGGCAGCGGGAAGGCGACGTCGATTCGGGAGAGCTGGAATTGGCTGGCTGAAGCGACGGCTGCCCGCCGAACCGCGTCAGATCCTCGGCGAGCACGGCAATGGCTGCCGAACCTGAAGGATCCAAACGCAACTGCTCCAGCCTCCGGAACACCTGCCTGCGGCACCGCGATCTTGCGCGCCGTCGCGGGCGAAGCGCCACCGGACCAGGGCAAACCCGCGTCGCCCAGGATGCTTCGGCGACGGTCTTGGCTTGGCAAATCAGGGGAGGTATGCCAAGCCAAGCACGATCGGCACGGGAGATCGTCCTTGCAGCGACCCCTCGCTGCAAGGACGCGCCAGAGGGGCGGACGCCCGAAGGTTCCAAGCTGGCCAGCACGAAAGAGGAGACCATCATCCAATCTGCCCTGGCAATGAACATCCTGGACAGCTGTCGACACGCCACGAAACACGACAGGGCAATGCCATGACGCGGCATCGGCATACCGAGGGAGAGGCGAACACGTCATCTGCCAGAAGCGACTGGGCTGCGCAGGAACTCGACCCTCCGACCCGCAAACTGCTCCGACGGGATGCTGACGCCTTCCTGCACCAGTCGCTGTCCTCTCCGTGCCTGTCCACGATCGTAAAGGCGGAAGGCATCTGGATCGAAGACTCCTCCGGCCGCCGCTACATGGACTTTCACGGCAATTCGGTGCACCACATCGGCTATGGCCATCCGCGCCTCGTGGAGGCCGTCAAGCGCCAGATCGACGCCCTGCCCTTCGCGCCACGCCGGTTCGCCAACGAGGTCGCGACCGCACTCGCAGAACGGCTTGCCGCACTCGCTCCGTGGCCGGCCAAGGTCCTCTTCACGACCGGGGGATCGGACGCGAACGAAGTCGCCCTGAAAATCGCCCGTGCGGCGACAGGCCGGTTCAAGACGCTCTCGTTCTGGGACAGCTTTCACGGCGCCGGCTTCGGCGCCTCATCGGTCGGCGGCGAGTCCACGTTCCGAAGTCACATTGCGGGGCCGCTCCTGCCTGGCACCGAGCACGTCGCGCCGTTCAACTGCGCCCACTGCGCCTATGGTCACCCAGGGCCCGACGTCTGCGATCTCGCCTGCGCAACCATGGTTGACTACACGCTTGCGCGAGAAGGCGACACCGCCGCCCTCATCGCCGAGCCGATGCGCGCGACACCCGTGATCCCTCCACCCGGCTATTGGCAAGCGGTGGCGGCCAGTTGCCGTAAGCATGACACGCTCCTGATTCTGGACGAGATTCCGACGGGCCTCGGCAAGACGGGCCGTTTCTTCGCCCACAACCACGACGGTGTCACGCCCGACATCATCACGCTCGGAAAGGCCTTGGGAGGCGGCATGCTCCCCATTGCAGCGGTGGTCGCGCGGGCGGAGCTTGACGTCGCAGGCGATTTCGCAATTGGCCACTACACCCACGAAAAGAATCCGGTGACCGCGCAAGCGGCACTGACGACGCTGGACATCATCGACAGCGAGGGACTTGCGGAGCGCGCCGCGCTGCTGGGCGAGACCGCTCTTGGCCGGCTGCGCGAGAAGCTCGGAACATGCGGTGCCGTGGGCGATGTTTGCGGTCGTGGCCTCCTGTTCGGAATCGAGATCTTCGCGGATCGGGACGCGCGGACGCCAGACCCCGACCTGGCAGAACGAATCTGCTACGCCTGCCTTGCTGAAGGCATGTCATTCAAGGTCAGCGCAGGCAACGTCCTTACGCTTTCGCCGCCGCTGACGATTTCCGAAAATGAGCTCGCGCGTGCGCTGGACATCGTCGAGGCCGCAATTCTCGGCCAGTCTGGTTCGAAGCAGCGCAGGTGAGCCGTTGCGGCGCGGCGCGGGACCGCCTCGACGTCGAGGCAAGGCGATCGGAAATGCGCGACCTCCAGCGGACGAATGTGACGGAAACCCGCGTCGCGGCGGCTGACGGCGCAGCACAATTTCAAAAGCGCAGGAGAGCTGCACTCAGGTCGGAATGTCTTGCGCAAGAACGTCCAGGAACTTGTCGCCGGAATCCTTCGCCGTCTCCGAAGGCATGCCGTCCCGGTGCCAAGGCAGCCCTCCATTCACCTGCACCCGGAAGACAGGGACCAGCTGGAGCGGCGCAATGGCCGGCAACGTGGCGCCCGAGCCATCGATGACCGAGCATTCATGTCATCCTGCAAAGATTTGAAATTGCGTGAGTTCTTCCACGTTTCGACCGGGACGGAACTTCCGTCCCATCAAGTCCTCGGGTTCCGTTTCCCGGCACGGCTTGCAGTCACGATCCGGCATCTCGCGATGCGTGCGGCACACCACGAGGAAAGCGCTTCCTAGTGACGCTGCAACAAGGCAATCCGGTTGGAATTGGTGCCTCTTGATCCGTTTGCCACGCCCCAGCAATTTGCCGTCTTCGTGAACGCCTGGTCGTTCACCATGACGCCGAGGCGTTCGAACGGAAGGCCCTCGGCAGCCTGCCAGACCAGCCGTTCGAGCAGGATCTTGCCGTTGCGCACCTCACCGACCTCGAACGCCACGTAACCTCGAGGGCGAAGGACGCGGGCCTGCTCAAGAAGGACGCGACGTACCATCTTCGTCCACGCGTCTTCCGTGCGATGAATGTCGATCGCGATTTCGTTCGGGTCAATGCCCGCGAACCAGCAACGCAACCAGTTGTCTGCAGCATACTGCACGATGTCGAGGAACGGTGGCGACGTGACGGTCAGGTCGACCACCCCATCGGGTATGCCAGGCACGTCCCATGCAGCCCTGGTATGCAGGCTCGAGCATGCCTGGCCTGGTGCGCAGCCGTCCCTGAGCAGGGTCCTGGACTTCTTAAGGATCACCGCGGCGACGTCGCGTTCGGGCGGAGAGACGCCCTGCTTCTCGTTGATCTTGACTTGCGCCTTCACGGACACGGCCTGGTTCGGAGGCATCGAACGACCCGAGAAGAACCCGGAGGAATGCCCGGAGAGCCGATTGATCGCCACCATGCGAATCCAGTCCGCCACCGGGTCGACATCATCGGTGCCGAGAGGCGCACGATCGGCAATCCAGCGACGCAGCGCCTCCAGCTTCCTGAGCGTCTCCGGGTGGTAGAATGCGAGGAGGTCTTCGCGCTCGACCTCACCTTGCGACCAATCGACGGACTTCAGCGCGGCATCCACCGCTTGAAGCGAGATTGCACGCAACCTGGGCCGCGTGAGCAAGACCGACAGCGGGTTGACGTCGTTGCCGAACGCCTTTCGCCGCATCAGCGCGGCCTGCAGCGGAGCCGTGCCGCGTCCCATGAACGGGTCGAAGACGATGTCGCCGGGCCTGGTAAGCCGGGCTATGAAGAACTCGGGCAGCTGCGCCTTGAAACAGGCCCGGTAGGAAACCTCGTGAATCGAATGCGCTTGGCGCTGGCCCGCCGTCCAGAACTCGTTTTTGAGGTAGGGCACGCCATCCACTGTCTCGGCAATGGTGTCCTGGCCGAACTCATCGAACCTGACAAGCTGGTCGATGAAGATGTCGGCTGTCTCGGCAAACCGGGCCTGCTCGAAAAGGGAAAGCTGGTTCATGGCAACTGTGGCTTTCTTCTGGGACCTATATGCAATGAAAGCGCGTGGCATGCAAAATGCCTTGTTGCGGAGATTCCAGTTCGGGTGCGGCGCCGGGGTGTGTTGCCAAACTTCGCCCAGCGCCGCATCGCTC
>VYCX01000506.1 GCA_009843725.1 Boseongicola sp. SB0675_bin_26 | reverse complement strand
TTGCCTGGATCGGGCATGAATTCCTGATCCGTGCGCATCAGGTTGCCGAGGCAAACTACCTGATGCCGTATTCGTACAGCTACCTGATATACATGACGGCAGGCGGTTTCGTTGTCTTCGGCGATTTGCCGGACACGTGGACGATACTGGGTGCACTGATGATCGCCATGTCCGGTCTCATGATTTGGCGTCGGGAAACGGTGCTCGTGCGCGCAGAAGATGCGGGCCACCTTGCACGGTGACGTCCCGGGGTCGCGCATCCAATTCTCCTCAAAGCTTGCGGATTGGTGAAGCGAAAGAAGGATGCTTGATCACCCGGCTCCGGCCACTTCCGCATGGCAGGAATGGCACTGAATGTCGGGCGCGACCTGCAGATGTTCTGCGAACAGGCGACGAAGGCCTGAAGCTCGTTCCTGGCTCGTGGGGAGATAAGGACGAAAGCGACTGACCGAGAGTTCGATCTCGATGTCGCGTTGCGCCACGCCCGATTGCAAGTCCTGGCCCGCTACGGGTCAATGCCCGACCCGACCGTCAGGGGAGTACCTCAGGTTTGACATGGCTGAAGTCCAGACGATTGTCCGGCGCGTCAACCTTGTTGCCAAAGCCAAAGGTCTTGCTGTTCACGTGGAAGGCCAGCATGCCGAAATTGTTCACTTCGCTGCCGTCATCAACCAGGCTGAACGCGGTCAAGACCCGTCCGCCCTGACTGAGCGAGCCCGCAATCTCGCGGCCGTTGCTCAGTCTCTTCACGGCCATGGTGCCGGTGTACGTCTGCTCGGCGGCAAACCGATTGGGGTTCCCTCCACCGCCCAGGCGCTTGTAGCCATTGTTCGTGCCCATCAGGCGCCCTTGCTTGTCGTTCTTGTGCCTGCGGACATCGATGTTCGCCGCTGCCGCGTCTTCAAGATTGACATCGAAATCAATCATGTAACCGGGCAGGCCGTCGTAGGTCCTGTTGTGATTCCTGGAAGAGGCTGACAGGTCGCCTTCCAGTTCGCGCGCTCCAGCTTGTCATGGAATCCGACACGGAATGCCGAATCGCGGTCCGTGCCGACGAATGGGACAAGGCCGGTCACGGATCCGACATTCTCCAGCTGCAGGGCGCATCGCGGTCGTATCCATCGAACAGGAACCCTCCATCCGGTTCCAGAACGACCTCAGCCAGTTCAATCACTGCGGCGACATCGCTCCTGGCAAAGGCCGCCTCAAAGGCATCGGTGAATCTGTTGCCGAATTCCGGATCAAGTGCCATGAGCCTTCCGGGAATACGCTTTGCCTTGGCGGACCATTGATCCCGTGACCGGCAAAAGTGGTTGGCGACAGCAAAGTGGAGCTTTGAAGCGACAGGGCGAAGTTCGTCCGGACTGCGTGGTGCGCGAATGTCTCCCACTATATCGCTGATGGCATAGCGGGAGTCGTCACGCTCCGACTGTCCCCAAGGAATCGGACCGGCACCCAGAACGCGATTGGCCAAAGTCCTGATCATGTTTCCGCATTCGCTTGGGCGGGGGACCTCGATGCCTTCGCGGACCATGGTGGCGAGCGACGGAACGCCCATCCGCCGGTCGGCCTCCTTGAAGAGTTACTCGAGGGTCTTCGGGTCATGAATGAACGCCTCGACGGGCCAATCGGCGAACGTGAAGGACTGTCGCTTGGCGTGCTCAAAGCACTCAAAGACAACAACGAGGTCGATGTCAGAATAGCGTGTCGTTTCGCCTCGAACGACTGATCCGGCGAGCAGAAACACACGCGCGGACGGAAACATGTCGGTGCAAATTCTTTCTGCCGTTGCGCGTGCACTCGAAATGTCTCGGTTCAATCGACCACTCCGGGAGTGCGTCTCGACTCGTTACGTCTGGGGAGCCTGTTGCGGTATGTGCCAGGCACTGAGCGCTTCAATCAACGATCTGGAATAAGCCTGCCTTGGAAGCGCAAGGGGATCGGCGGTCGGCCTGGAGGCGCCACTGCTGAACGCTCTGGCGCAACGCACCGACGGAACCTCCTCCCCTGAACGTGTAATGCATATTGCTTGATCGCCGCTCAAAAGGGACAAGCCGATGTCACGACTGCTTTCCGCCATTTCCCCCTACTGGCTTTGGGCCCTTCTGGCTTTTCCCGCTGCCGGGATGATCGCCGAGGCTGCCGAATCCCCGTCGCCGCGCGTGTTTCACGAACTCCTGCACCCGACCGGAGAATTTGCCGCGCGTTTCATGATCATCGCGCTAATGGCAACACCGCTCGCGATGATCCTCAAGGAGTGGCGCGGTCCGAAATGGCTTAAGAAGAACCGGCGGTATTTCGGCGTGGCCGCCTTTGGCTATGCGCTCGCGCACACGGTTCTCTACCTGGTGGATGCCGGAACGCTCGCAAGGATCTTCGGCGAAGCGCTGCGACTGGACATCTGGACAGGATGGCTTGCCTTCTTCATCTTCATCCCTCTGGCCGCCACTTCGATGGACTACTGCGTTCGCACTATGGGTCCACGATGGAAGGTGCTGCAACGCTGGGTCTATGGGGCCGCCATCCTGACCCTCGTGCACTGGGCGACACTGCATGACTGGGGCGGGCTGGGACCTGCGCTTGTGCATTTCGTGCCGCTGGGGCTCTTGCAAGCCTATCGCATCTGGCACCACTTTGCCCGCCGGCACCAAAAGGCAGTCACCGGATAGTCGCTTCGTCATCTTCTGTGGGGAGGCGTGCGTAGTTCCGGGGCACCATGAACAAATCGGCGGCGCCCGTTCAACGACATGCGCCTGTGGCGGTCGTCGGCACGGCGGCGACCCGCCGTCTTGGACCGCGCCGCGCCGCCGCTCTCAATGCGGCCATCAGGCCTCGAATCCGTCGTCCGGCAGGGCGCGCGCCGCGCCTATGGACGCGGTCCGAGGGCCGCGGTCAACCAAGCACATCGCCGCACCTTCTGCGCGGCGCCTCGTGGCGGCGTTCGACACGTCGGAATCCCCTTTCACCACACTTTCGACTGCCGACGAAGCCGCGCCTCCGGCAAGCTTCGGCATGTCGCGGAAGAAGGGCGCGGAAGACAGGAAGCATCCGCATCACGGCCGATCGCCCTTGCAAGCGATGACGGAACCGCAGTAGCTCAGGTCCGGGTCGTCGCTATCCGGCGATGTGCGATGCCCAAGCCAACTCATATCGGAGCCATGACGGTGCCAAACATGCTTACCCCCGAACTTTTCCGCTTCCTGCGGGAGCTGCGTGAAAACAACAACAGAGAGTGGTTCGCAGACAACAAGCCGAGATTTCGCGAAGCCGTGCAGCTGCCGATGATCGGCTTCGTCGAGGCCATGGCGCCTTGGCTTGCGGAAAACGCGCCCGCCTTCGTCGCCGACACCCGTCTCAACGGCGGGTCGCTGTTTCGCATCTACCGCGACACTCGCTTCAGCGCCGACAAGACCCCCTACAAGACCAATGTTGGCTGTCACTTCCGACATCGCGCAGGCAAGGATGCCCACGCACCGGGCTTCTACGTTCACATCGCGCCGGACGAGGTGTTCTTTGGCGGCGGGATATGGGCGCCCCCGACACCGGTCCTGAACCGGATCCGCGATGCAATTGTCATAGATCCCGGGCGGTGGCGCGCGATCCAGCGGATGCCGGCCTTCACCAAGGTGCTCGGCGGGCTGAGCGCGGCTGAGTCCCTGAAGAACGCCCCGCGCGGCTATCCGGACGACCACCCCTGTCTTGAAGATCTCAAGCGCAAGTCGCTGTATGCCGCTGCCAGTTGCACCGAAGCCCAGGTTTGCGCCGCCGATTTCCCCGACCGCGTGACGGAGGCCTTTGCGGCGCTGGCGCCCTTGCTGGAATTCATGGTCAATGCCCTGGGCTTGGACTGGGAGCGAAGCCGAGACCCGATGTTCGCTGCAACCGCTCCGGGCGGCTGACTCCGGCTCCTGACTCGCAGGCGTTCACCGGCTTCATCTGGAATGTCCGTTCAGGACTGAAGCTTGAAGATTCACTTGTTCAAGCCGTCACTTGAATTCTCCTGGTAGTTTTCCGGATCAAACTTCAGGAAGAATTCATACGCCAGATAGATCGCCAACGCGAAGAACAGGATGAACCAGAACGGACTGTTCCAGTACAGTTCGAGAAGGCTCCAGCAAAAGCAAATGCCAAAGATCGCAACCCGCCGCCACAACGGCCGGAAGACCGGACTGTGCAGTCCGAGCGGATCCCGTTTCAACTTGCGGCTCCCTCGGGCAACGGCGTCTTCAATCCCGCCAGGTTCATTCCAGGACCTCATCAATTGCTACCGCGCGCCTCTCGACCACCGAGACGTTCGCGGCCTCGGCCAGAACAAGTGCCATCAGGCCGTCATGGCCGGACACTGGCGGCATCGTCCCGGTGGCAACGACATCCACGAATGCGCCGATCTCGTTCGCATAGGCCGCCTCGTAGCGCTCCATGAAAAAGTTCTGAAGCGGCGGGCGCACATAGCCGTCCGACGTCGCTGTTTCGACACGTGCCTCGTGCACGTTTTCGGCGGATGCCATGCCGCCTGAACCCAGAACCTCGATCCTCTGATCATAGCCGTAAGCGGCGCGTCTCGAATTCGAAATCACGCACTGCCGCCCGGAGCCGGTCTTCAGGAGGACGTTCACGCTGTCAAAATCCCCGACTTCGCCAATGGCCGGGTCGACCAGGACCGAGCCTTGGGCAAAGACGCTGTCGATCTCCTCGTCCAGAAGCCAGCGCGCCATGTCAAAGTCATGGATCGTCATGTCCCGGAAGATGCCGCCGGACCGCCTGATGTAGTCGATCGGCGGTGGCCCTGGGTCGCGCGACGTGATCGTCACCATCTCCACATCCCCGATACGGCCCTCTGCGATCACCGATTTCAATGCCTTGAAGTCCTTGTCGAAGCGCCGGTTGAACCCGATCATCAAGGTTGTCCCCTCGGCTCGGACCACGTCCAGGCAAGCGTGGACCCTGTTGACGGAGAGGTCGACGGGTTTCTCGCAGAATATGGCCTTTCCGGCCCGTGCAAAGAGCTCGATCTGTTCCGCATGCAGGTCGGTCGGCGTGCAGATCAGGACCGCGTCGATGTCACCGGCCTGCGCGCAAGCCTCGACCGTCCTGATTTCGCAACCGTATGCGGACTGAATGGCGTTGGCTGCGGCTGCCACCGGGTCATGGACGGCCACGAGCTCCGCCGTGCCGTTTGCGGCGATCGCGCGCGCATGCACCTGGCCGATCCGGCCCGCTCCCAGAATGGCAAGTCGCACCGCCATCAGTGAATGTCTCCTGCAGTCGTGTACATGCCGCTCAGGGAATCCCGACGCGTGGTTGCCGTCAAGTCGAATCACATTGCGGCAGGCACTGCGGGTTTTCGGCAATGGCCCGAGACGGTATGCACGTGATCATGGGCTTCGAACTGAAATCCCTGATCGACGGCGTGTCAGAATTCGACATGGTGATCGACGTGAGGTCGCCATCGGAATTCGCGGAGGACCACCTTCCCGGCGCCGTCAGCATGCCGGTTCTCAGCGACGCGGAACGGGCGCGAGTCGGCACGATCTACACTCAGGAAAGTGCCTTCAAGGCCAGGAAGGTCGGAGCCGCGCTGGTCGCGCGCAACTCTGCACGCCACATCGAGGGGCCGCTGGCGGAAAAGGATGGCGGATGGAGACCCCTCGTCTATTGCTGGCGGGGCGGGCAGCGGTCGGCTTCATTCGCGTCCATCCTTTCCCAGATCGGCTGGCGGGCAAAGACCGTGGATGGCGGCTATTCGAGCTATCGGCGACTTGTCGTGCAGTTGCTCTACGATACGGCGTTTCCTTCATCCGTCGTGCTTCTTGACGGGAACACAGGGACGGCCAAGACCGAGGTACTCAATCGCGTTGCGGCGAAAGGCGTTCAGGCAATCAACCTGGAAGGGCTGGCCAATCATCGGGGCTCGGTGCTTGGCGGGCAGGGAGAGCAACCCAGCCAGAAATGGTTCGAGAGCTGTCTTGCGGCCGAGGTGGCCGCCCTGGACCCGGACAGGCCTGTTGTCATCGAGGCCGAGAGCAGCAAGGTTGGAAGGCTCAGCGTTCCGCCGCGCGTGTTCGAGGCCATGAAGGCTGCGCGTCGAATAAGGATCGAGGCGCCTGTCCGCGCGCGCGCCTGCTACCTCACGCGAGCGTACCAGGATCTAGTCAGCGACAAGGTCCTGCTGATTGAACGGCTGGACCGGCTTCAGCGCCTTCAGGGAAGGGAGAGGGTTGCACATTGGAAGGCGCTTGCGGAGGCCGGATCCTACAAGGCGCTCGCCGAGGAACTGATCCGCGATCATTACGATCCGAGATACGCCAAGGTGCGTGGCCGGCGCCCTATGGGACCGGAAACCGTCATCGCGGCGGAACGTCTTGGTGACAAGGATCTGGACCAACTGGCGGGGAAGGTCGGGGAACTGGTCAGTCAACCCGGACCGTGACCGCGCTCCTGGACCCGAAGGTGCCAATGATCCTGGCATCGTGTCCCATGTCACGCACCGCGCGCAGGACGGCATTCGTGTCTTCCGGAGGCAGCGCCGCAAGCAGGCCGCCTGCGGTTTGCGGGTCGAACAGCAAGTCGCTTCGGCCGCTTTCGCGGAGGTCGATGCTGGCAGCCGCGCGGTTCGCGGGCCAGATCGAGGATCTCGTCCCTGCGGCGCACAGCGCGTCGGCACCGTCGTAGATCGGGATTTCTTCAAGCGTGATGCGCGCCGTCAGTCCGGATGCTTCCGCCATGCGGCCAAGATGCCCCGCCAGCCCGAACCCCGTCACGTCCGTCATGGCTGAGGCGCAGCCGGCCAGCAGGCGGGCGGCGTCCCCCTGGGAGGTCGCCATGGTCCGAAGGGCGGCGGCGACATCATCCCCGTTGGCATCTCCTGCCATCTCTCCGGCAAGAAGCGTTCCGGAGCCAATGGGTCGGGTGAGAAGCAGGGCGTGACCGACCTGAGCGCCTGCCAAGGTGGTTGCCTTGCCACGTGCCAGGCCCGTGACCGTGAACCCGATGACCAGTTCCGCGCCGATCGTGCTGTGTCCGCCCGCGAGTGCGGCACCGGCGCCCTGGAACACTTCGGACGCCGCATGCATGATTTCGAAGAGCCAGGACCTTTGCAGGTCCTCGGCCATGGGGGGCAGCGTGACCTGCGCGAGTGCGGCCTGCGGCTCGGCGCCCATGGCCCAGACGTCGCCGAGTGCGTGAAGCGCGGAGATGCGCGCGAACAGCCATGGGTCATTCCAGAATGCGCGCAAGTGATCGGTTGTGACGACTTGTCGCAATTCGCCGGTGCCGAGAATGGCCGCATCGTCTCCAGGTCCAAGCTCGACATCTGCCCGACTGTGTTCGGGCAGTTCGGCAAGCACCGAATCGAGCACCCCTGACCCGATCTTTGAGCCGCAGCCCGTACAAAGCGGCTTCGGCCCGAGAGCCAAGGCCATGCCTTCAGCGCGCATGCCGGGCAAGTCCGGGGCCTTCATTTCCGGCAGCGTGTTCAGCTTGTCCATGAAGGCGCCGTCGATCCGGTCCTTCCAGCGCCAGACCCAGTCCCCCGTGACGCGCAGTCCCCACTTGTCGGCCAGTGCGGACTTGCGTCCCAGCGAAACGAGCTTCAGGTAGCGCGATTGCGGCCGGAAGGCGCTCAGTTCCATGCCGGACGCTGCGGCACGAAGGTTGGCTGTCAGGACAGGCGCGGCGCGAACGGCGAAGACACCTGCCTTGGGTCTCGGCGCGTGCTGGAGATGCGCACAGTCTCCAACCGCGAAGATCGCCGAATCCTTGGTCGACTGGAGCGTTGCCCCTACCGTCACGAAGCCGTCCTTCAGGTCAAGCCCGGTTTTCTCGAGCCAGGGAAAGGGCCTTGCCCCGGCGGCACCGACCGTCAGTTTGGCGGGCAATTCCCGGCCGTCATCGAGGACAACCGCATCAGGCAGAACCTGGCTGACCCGGTTGTTCTGGATCAGCTCGATGCCTTGCCTTGACAGTTCGGCCAGGAGCTTCGCACGGGAAGGCCTGGCAATGCCTGCAAGCGGGACATCCGCCTCGACAACCCGAATCTCGTCACTGCCAAGAACGTGCCGCATGGCCATGGCAAGCTCCGTTCCGGCCACGCCGCCGCCGATCACCGTCACCGGACCTCCGCCTTGTTCGAGATGCCGGGTCCAGCGTGTGGCAAAGGGCCCTAGCGGCTTGGCGGCGATGCCATGCTCCAAAAAGCCCGGAAGTTCGGGCATGTCCGAAGTGATGCCTATGTCCAGCGACGCGACATCGTAGGCCACGGGTGCGCGACACTTGAGCGAAAGCGCGCGCTCCGTCCGGTCAATGCCCGTGACATGTCCGAATATAATGCGGGCTCCGGCAAACCTCGCCAACCGGACAAGGTCGATCTCCAGCGCGTCACGTGGATAGTGACCCGCCACGAAGCCTGGCAACATGCCGGTATAGGGCGCGGTGGCGCACGGGTTGATGACGGTCAGGCGTGCGCCGGGCAGCGGGTTCATGCCCCAACTGCGGAGCAAGAGGGCATGGGTGTGGCCTCCGCCAATCAGGACGATTTCCTTGGTCAGGGGCAGGGGCAGGGCGTGCATGGGACTTCCCTAGCCCGATGCCGACGGCTTGGCGAGGGTTCAGTAGCCGCTCATCTCGAGATAGCCTTCGCCGGAATGGCTGCCGCCGGCCCGGACCGGGCCTTCCCAGTAGGAAATTCCCGTGCCCATCCAGCTTTGCGGGTATATCGCCTCGGCGCGAATCGCGATGCCTCGCGCCTCGTGCGCAATGTCCCAGGCCATCGGGAGCCGTCGTCCGGCAACCTCTGCCCATTCGACCGGAGTCATTTCGAGAGAACCGGCTCGAAGCGGCTGGGGCCATCCGTCTGCGGCAATCCAGGTGCCGACAGCATATGCGCCTCTCTCACGGTCGCGCAGACGGTAGACCATCAGTTTTTCGCCGCCCGAAAGGTGAAGCGAAACCCAGTCCCAACCAGTCTGGTCCGGGGCAAGGGGCTGGGACGACCACTCGCGGTCCAGCCAGGCCTTGCCCGTGACGCGGACTTCGCCCTTCGGCAGGGTCAGCGTGCCTGTCACCGAATAGAACGGTTGCGAGTAGTAATGGCTGGCCTGCCCTACGAACGACTTGACCGAGTAACCGCTTTCGCCCTGGGGCACGAACGGCGCGTCGCTCGACAGTTCGAGGTCGTACCGGAATTCGTGGCTTTGGGCCGTAACGCTCACGGTTGCCAGATCAGGACCGGCCATGCGCCACTCGTCGATGAACGCCTCGAACGGCGCCGCCGTCACGCCGGCCTGGCCGATGCCGCCGCGTGCCAGGCGCTCCGCAAAGAGGTGCCC
>VYCX01000396.1:7164-9326 GCA_009843725.1 Boseongicola sp. SB0675_bin_26 | reverse complement strand
CCCGCAAGGCCGGATGACGGATCATCGCATCGGACTGACGACCTACCGGCTTGCCGAAGTCCTTGGCGGCGATCTCGACGAAGTCATGGATGCCCTGATCGCGGCGGACCAGGCCGAGAAGCTTGCGGAACAGGGGCTGTGACGCACGGGCCGCGACATAGCCAGGCGGCCGCAATCCGCGCACAGGGCGCTTGGTGACCGGGCAGGACAGCTGGATTGCCCGGTTGCGCGCCGCGGGCGTGCCGGACGCGGCGGGCGATTTCCGGCGAATCTTCCGTTGGGCTTGCGACATGGGCATGACTGCTTCCGGGCCACAGATGCGTGATGCACCAAGCGCCCTTGCACTCCGGATGCTGGAAATCGGGGTTTCCGAAAGGGAAAGGGGGCGGCCGGTGTCGCAAATCGTCGGCAAGCGGGATTTCTGGAAGGGAGCGTTCAAGGTCACGCGCGATGTGCTTGATCCCCGCCCGGAAACGGAACTGCTGGTCGAGCTGGGCGTTCAGGAACCTTTTGGCCGCATTCTGGATCTCGGAACCGGATCCGGCTGCGTTGTCATTTCGCTCCTGATGGAATGTCCGAAGGCACTCGGGGTCGGCACCGACATCTCGGAAAAGGCATTGCTGATTGCTGAGGAAAATGCCGAATCCATGGGCGTGGCTGAACGCGTGACCCTGTCCGTTTCGGACTGGTACGATGACGTGGGCGGGCGTTACGATCTCATCGTTTCCAATCCGCCGTACATCGCGGCGAACGAATTCAAGGACTTGCGACCGGAGATTCGGTGCCACGAACCGCGCGTGGCTCTGGCTGGCGGCATCGACGGGCTTTCGGCATATCGCGCAATCGCGGCGGGAGCACGGAACCATCTGACTCCGGGAGGAAGGCTATTGGTCGAAATAGGTTCAACCCAGGCCGATGGGGTCCGGAGCCTGATGGCGGATGCCGGCCTTGAGAGCTTGGCGGTTCATGCCGACCTGGATGGAAGGGACAGGGTCGTCGCAGCGAGGAATCCGGCGTGATCCGGTGCAGGACAAGGCGTGCGCCGTCGGAGTTTTCGTGGATTTTGCAAAAAAACTGCTTGGCAACCGCATCATCACTGGATAGACAAGGGCTTGCAGACGCCGGGAGCGCCCATGCCTCCCCTGATGATTCTGCGAAATCCATGCAAGGAACGGCGCCCGAGGACCGGGCGAACCTTTGGAACCTCCACGCACGACCAGACAAGAAGCTGGACAAATTTAAACATGAGAACTTCCAAGTCACGATCGCGGTCAAAGTCGAACCGCAACCGTTCGATCGGCAATGTCGTCAACCGGGTCTTCGACTCGTCGGGTCCGGAGGGCAAGGTGCGGGGAACCCCGCAGCAGATCATCGACAAGTACAACCTGATGGCACGGGACGCCCAGCTGTCGAATGACCGCGTTGCGGCCGAGAACTTTCAGCAGCATGCCGAGCATTACCTGCGCATGCTGGCGGAGGCCCAGCGCGAGCAGGCGGAACGTCAGGCGCAACAGCAGGAGCGCCGAGGCGCACATCAGGGTGCAACGCGTGCCGACGAGAAGGCGGACGAGACCGCTGTCGCAGACGGCGGGCAGGTGACGGTGTCCACGCCCGAGATCGCCCCAGCCGCCGTCACAAGCGACGTCATGGGCGTTGCGCCCGGGGACAGCGAATTGGTCGACACGCCCGAAGAAAGCGTTGTTCCGCCACGGAAGCCGCGCCCGCCGCGCAACCCGACGCCTTTGGACGAGCCGGCCTTGGCGGCGTCCGACGCAGCGGAATAGCCTTTCGCGACCGGCAGCTCGCCGCCTGCTTGGCGGTTGAGCACCGCATTCAGCCCTTGTCGAGATTCTCGGAAAGCGCACAGAAGCGCTCGATGTCGACGGTTTCAGGTCGGTCGGTCGGCCTGATGCCTGCCATGTGAAGCCTGTCCTCGATGTCGGGAGCAAGACTTTTCAGGCTTGAGCGCAGCATCTTCCTGCGATGACGGAAGGCAAAGGCGACAACCTTCCCCAGTGTCCTTGCGTCGGCCGGGAAGCGTGGTGCGGGCAATGCCTCGATGTGAACCACCGACGAATTGACCTTGGGTTGCGGAGTGAATGCCCGGGCTGGAACGTCCATGACGAGTCGCGCCTGGCTGCGCCACCCGGTCAGGATCGAAA
>VYCX01000396.1:0-7154 GCA_009843725.1 Boseongicola sp. SB0675_bin_26 | reverse complement strand
GGATCGAAAGACGGCCATAGGACTTGCTGCCTGGTCCGGCCACGATCCGCTCCGCCACCTCGCGCTGGAACATGAGCGTGAGGCTTTGCCAGAAGGGTGGCCATTCGGGAGGCGACAGCCAGCGTGTCAGCAGTTGGGTGCCGACGTTGTATGGCAGGTTTGCCGTCACCTTCACAGGGGGTGACAGATGCTCACGCGGGTCAAACCGCAATGCATCGGCGTTTACGACTTCGAGCCGGCCGGGACAGGCCCGGGCAATCTCCGCAAGGGCTGGAATGCAGCGCCGGTCCGTTTCGACCGCCAGGACCCGGCGCGCGCCTTCGGCGAGAAGGCTCCGCGTGAGACCTCCCGGACCGGGGCCAATCTCCAGCACGTCGGCATCTGACAGGACGCCTGCCGCCCGTGCGATCTTTGCTGTCAGGTTGAGATCCAGGAGAAAGTTCTGGCCCAGCGATTTCCGCGCGGCGAGTCCGTGCGTCGCTATCACGTCGCGAAGCGGAGGGAGTGCATCCAGCGTGCTCACTTGCATTTGTTGGCAAGACGTGACGCAGCGATCTTCCGGGCGAGTCGGAGGGCCGCGATCATCGACGCTGGGCTGGCTTTGCCGCTCCCCGCTATGTCGAAGGCGGTGCCGTGGTCCGGTGACGTGCGCACGAAGGGAAGCCCGAGAGTCGCGTTGACGCCACCTTCGAAGGCCAGCGTCTTGATCGGTATCAGTGCCTGATCGTGATACATCATGATCGCGGCATCATAGCCTGCTCGGGCCGACGCATGGAACATCGTGTCGGCGGAGTGCGGTCCGGAAATTGACATTCCCTCGGCGCGGAGCCGGTCGCATACCGGCGCAATGACGGTTGCGTCCTCATCTCCCAGGACACCGTCTTCGCCAGCATGCGGGTTGAGTCCGGCAACGGCAATCCGTCGCGGTTCCGGCAGACCGAAGTCTTCGCGCAGGGCACGGTCGGTGATCCGGATCGTCGTTTCGAGAAGTTCGGCGTTCAGGGCGCGGGGAACTTCCGATATCGGAATGTGCGTCGTGACGGGCACGGCCTTCAATTCGGCGCTGGCAAGCATCATGACTGGTTGCCCGCCTCCGGCTAGATGGGCAAGAAACTCGGTCTGCCCCGGAAACGCAAAGCCGGCGTGAGACACGAGTTCCCGTTTTGAGACCGGCGCAGTGCAGAGCGCGGACGCCGCTCCCTGACCAACAAGTTCAACGGCCCTTTGGATGGCCTCGACAACTCGTGCAGCGTTCTCCGGATCGGGATGACCTGGCCTGGCCGGCTTCGGGAATGCGTGCTGCAGCACCGGCAGTCCGCCCGCCATGGCGGCGGCGGCATCGGCGGGGGCGTCAATGACGACAGTTCGGGTGCCGGCGGGCACGTGCCTCGGATCACCGATCATGAAAAACGGCAGTTCGTCCCGCAGGGTCGCCCATGCCGCAACGATGATTTCGGGGCCGATGCCGGAAGGGTCGCCGGAGGTGACTGCGACGGGAAGCAGGTCGGATCCGGTCATGCGTCAATTCGTAAGGTCGATCACGTTCGTTGATGCACGGAGCTCTGCCAGGTAATGGGCCGCAGTGTTGCTGAGCCGCAGGTTCAGAAGCCGCCCGCCGACAATGTCGAAGTCGATGTTGCTCTTCAAGGCCGGACGGCGCTCGCAGAGCATCAGCAGGACCGCGTTGCCGTCGCGCATCAGTGCGGTCGAGCTCTCGTTGACGTCAAGGGCGGCGACGGCCGCGCGCACGTCGGCGGGCAGTGCCGCGGACGGAACGACCTCGCGGATGAGCCGGTCTTCGGGCAGGTTGCGGGCAACGCCGTAGAGGTCACCGCAATCGTCCACCGTCTTCGCAATTTCCGCAGCTTCGGATGCGCCGCCTTCGACACGGAGAAGCGCATAGTCGATGAGCAGGGCTTCCTTGGTGCCCTCCTGAACGCGTTCAATGTCTCGAAGCAGAAAAATCGCGATGTTGCCTTCGTAGTCCATCGGGCTGCTGATTTCGCCGACCTCGAGCCCGGCCACGGTGTCGCTGATGCCTTCCGGCAGAGTGTCCAGCGCCTCCCAGCCGATTTCGCCGCCCCGGTCCGCCGAAGCGGCAATGGAGTACCTTCGGGCGGCTGCGGCGAACTCGTCTTCGTCTTGAAGCGCCGTGATTCGAACGGCGCGCTCGCGTGATGCAACGGCAGTGTTCGGGTCTCGTGCCGGGAGAATGATCTCTGACACTAGGACCCTTACGCCACCTTCGGTTCCGGTCGTCGCAAGCGTGCGCCGAATCTGGTGATCGGGAATCGAAGCGCGGACGGACGGCCCGAATTGATTGCGGACAAGCTGGCGCCACGCAACGCTGGCCTCTATGAACGCTCGGAAGGACTCTCGTTCAATGCCGGATTCCTCGAGGATGGCCATGACCTCCTCGACCTGGAGGCTGCCACGCGCCGCGAACTCCTCCATGCCCGCATCGACCTGTTCAGGAGCGACGCTGACGCCGGCGTCCTGAGCCGCGATTCGTTGCACGGTTTCGTTGATCAACTGCTCTCGTGCACGTCGACGCACGTCGCCGCTTGCGCCAAGAAGCGCGAGAAACCGCTCGCGCTGGTCAATCTGGTAGCGCGTGATGACCCGGTCGCCCACCTGGAGTTCCGGCGCGAAGCGTCCCTGGGCTTCCGCCGAAACAGGAAGTTGCACGGAAAGCGCGACAACAGCTGCAACCAACCAACGTCCCATCAAGGCAATTACCCTCTGCAAATGCGCCGCCCCGCGCGACCTTCATCCCGGCTTCCGATTCCCAGAAGAGATACATGAAAGCCTATTTCGGTTGTTGAATCGACACTAGTCGAATTGGCGGAGCGACGCGAGAGCGAAAGCGCGAGGTGCACGCACTCCGTCAGATAGTCAAAACCCAGTTCGGTGCGCGCCACGCGGTCTGCAGCGAAGTCATAACGCCAGTCTGCACGTGCGGTCCAGCCGTCGCTGACATCATAGGCGCCCTCAAAGGACCATTCCGAGAGGCGGTTGTCCTGACCCTTGGCAGCATCCGGCATGGCGTGGAAATAGCTGGATGAAAGCGTGTGGCGGCTTGCAGACCAGTCAAGGCGCGTTTCGGACAGCGTGATGTCCAGCCCGCCGTCCACAAGCGATCGCGAATAGACTGAGAGGTCGCGACCGAGTCCAAGCCGACCCGAGACCAGCCACTCGGATTCGTCTGCGGGACCGTCGGATCCCTGACCGCCAGAAACGTTGAAGACGCGGCCCAGAGAAAGGTCAATGTCCCACTGCCCAGGACTCTCGCGGCTCCAGGCGCCGCCGACAGCTACGCGGAAGCCGTCGTCTCTTCTGTCGACGCCGGGAAATCGGGTGGGGGCAAAGAGGTTGGCTTCATCGATTTCGACCACCCTGCTGTCTTCGTTGGGCACGACGTCCCCGTTCGTGTCGGACGCGTCGATCCTCAAGATCGGTTCGAGAAACTCGCGGCGCCCATCGGAATGCCTGCGGCCCATCGGGAACCGCAGCTCGAATGCGGTCCGGGATGCCAGGCGAGCGAGATTGCTTTCGAGCCTTCTGTCCTGCGCGACCGTGTAGGCGTCTCCGCGCAATCCGAGTTCGGCCTTTGCGACGAGTCCGGACGAAAATGTCCTTGTACGTGACCAGTCGACGGACGCACCGAAGCGGTTGACGTCCCGTCCCACGCCCTCGTCCGTGCTTTCCGACGACGGTCGGATGAGCGAGCTGGAAGAAATGCTGGCAAACGTGCGTCCGCCAAAGGAAAGCTTCGGCAATTCACGTTCGTAGTAGATGTCGAGGAAGCGGGCTGGCAGCGTGTCGCGGTTTTCGATTTCGGCATCCCGGAGCGTGCGGTACTCGGTGACTTCGGATCGAAAGACATCCTTGTTCCGCACTCGCGTGACCGACAGCTGATTGGTCAATCTGTCCCGGTCGGCATAGTCGTAGGTGAACAGGTACCCCGGATCTGATGCGAACTCCGCCTGCGCCTCGAACAGGAAGCCGCGCGGCAGGAGATGGCTGGCGTTGCCAAGGAGATAGTTGCGTGCCCCGGCTATGTCGTCGTTGGAGACTGCGCCAGTTGCCTCGATGTGCCCGCGTTCCAGTTCTTGACGGTATCGAAACTCGACGGTCGTTGTTGAGCTGGAGAGATAGGGAGTGACGGTAATGTCGCGGTGCTTCCCGAATGCAAGGAAGTAAGGAAGCTTGACGCCGGTTCCGAGATCAGACGTGGCCTTGAGCTGCGGAATGAGGAAGCCGTCGGCACGGTCAAGGCTGGGGTCGGGAAGACGGAGCCGTGGCACGTAAAGGATCGGCACGCCCGAGAAGCGGAGCCGGGCATTCGTGAAGTAGAGCTGGTGTTCGACATCATCGTGCACGACGCTTGAGGAACGGATCTCCCAGAGCGGCACGGGGTTGGCAGCGCAAACTTCGCAGGACGAGGCGACAACCCTGTCGAGCCGCGTATAGCGATTGCTTGTGCGTGCAATGCGATCTGCTGCGATCTGAAAGTGCCGCTCCAGCACCATCCTCGCGGATACAAGCACTCCGTCACGCAGGCGCCGGTCGAGATCGGCGTGATCGGCCAGAAAGACCGTGCCGTCTTCGTCCGTGACATGGATCGGGCCGGAAAGCGTCAGCTGATCGCCATCGCTCTGGTAGGTGACGGAAGCTGCCGTGAGACGCGTGCCCTGGACGAGAATTTCGACATTGCCCGATGCCGTCAGGCGCCCGGACGGATCAATGGAAATCGAGTCTGCTACGAGTGAGGCGAATTCCTGCGCCCGCAGGTCGCCGGTGCAGAGGCACAGGAAAAGTGCGGCAAGGCATGCTGAGAGACGCCTCGTCATCCATCCTCCAGGTGCAGGAGCAGTGCAAGCGGCAGCAGCAGTATCGCGATGGGTGGAAGCCATGCGGCCATGATGACCGGGATCTGGCCATTCTCTCCGAGCACCGCGACAAAGTTCCTGATGAAATAGAAAAGAAACCCCAGACCGAGCGCCGTCATGACCATTAGCCCCGTGCGCCCCATTCGCGTATGGCGCATCGTGAAGCCGGCGCCGACGAGTACCATTGCGGTCAGGAGCAGCGGCAACGCAAGTTCCATATGGAAGAACGTTCGGTGATTTCGGGCCGAGAAGCCAGCCGCGTCCAGCCGGGCGATGAAGGCAGGCAACTCCCAGATCGGAATGGCGCTTGGCGTGCCGAAGCTGTCGAGAATCTGGTCACGCGTCAAGTTCGATGCGAGGACCATCTCCTGCATCTCGACGCTTTCGACTTCCGGAATGGGCGCTCCGGTATCAAATCGCCATTCCTTCGCACCGGAAATCCGCCACGCGCCGGGGACGAGCAGCGCGCGCTCCGCTTCGATGCGGTATGTCGGTCTGCTGTCGGGTGCGTAGCCGAGAAACGTGACGTCGAACAGGCTTGTGCCGTCAAGGTTCGAGCTGCTCGCGCGAATCACCGTCTGCCCTTCGCGCGAACCCTGGCGAAGCCAGAATCCGTCCCCCGTGACCGAGAGAGTCGACGACGCGCCGGAAAGACGAGCCACTTGGGCTTCATGCTGTCTCTGGGTCGCGGCCACGATCGGGTTCATGGCGGCCACGGCGAAGACGCCGATAAGGAAAGCCAGCAGGACCGGCGCAATCAGGCTCTCGAGCGCCGGACGCCCAGCGGCGCGGGTGACCACGAGTTCCGAAGACCGGGCAAGCCCGAGAACCATGCTGACAGTCGCCAGGATCATGATGAGCGGAAGAATTTTGTAGAGGTCTTCGGGCACGCCCAGGAACGCGAGAACGAGCAGCGTGCCAAAGCCGGCATCGTCAAAGCCGCCGAACCGCCGGATCTGTTCGACGAGGGCGGTAAGTGTCAGAATCGCGAAAAGGATGAGGAAGACGTAAAGGAAGTTCTTCAGGAACTTGCGCGCAAAATAGAGGTGTAGCGTCATCGTGCAGCCTGCCTTGCGCGCGCCAGAATTCCTGGCCGCGCCGCGATGTAGAGAAGCCCGAATGCCGCGAGCAACCCCACAAGGGGTCCCGTATAGGCAAGAGGCCAGTTGGCCGCGTCGGTTCGAACGGTTCCTTGGCCCATTTGCGTTATCAGCTGAATCAGGATCAACCCGATGACCGTTCCGATGCTTTGTCGCCAGACACCGAATCGGGAAAACCCGCCCACCATCAGCGCGGAGAAGGCAAGGAGCGGTGCGACCAGCCCGTTCAATGCGTCGCTGAATCGTTCATGCGCTTCCGCGACAAGGGTCGAATGGGTCGCTCCCGTCAGGGCCTGCACGTCGTCGCCCGCGTCAAGCAGCGCGGGCGTGGGAAGCTCTCGGGGACTGCGTTGTGTCAAGGCGCCGCTTTCGACCAGATCTGAGAGATCAAAGGTGAAGTCGTCGAAGCGGGTGACCGACAGCCGCTTGCTGCCGACACCATAGCTCTGCGCCATGCCGTCGATCATGACCAGGCTGGGCGCTTGCTCGCCGCGGATCAGCAGGGCCTCGCGGGCTGAATAGGCGACCGGGCGGTCAGGGTTGCGCGCGTCGGAAAGGAAGACGTCCTGAAGCGCTCCTATGCTGGAGATTTCGCGGATATAGAAGGTGATTCCGGCGGCAGGGTGCAGGAACTGTCCCTCGCGCAGGAGCCGGGCAGTCATGTTTTCGGCAATCTCGGCGCTCCGTTCGCTGAGGCGGGCCTGGCTTGCTGGCACCAGGATGTGGGCGAGAACCGACGACATGACAAACACGATGCATCCGAAGATCAAGACCGGTCGGATCAATCGTACGGGCGAGAGCCCGGTTGCCTGGACAACCACGAGTTCGCTTTCCGACATCAGCCTGTTCGTGACGTATAGCGAGGCCGCAAAGGCTGCGACGGGCAGGACGAGCCGCACAACGTTGGGGAGCGAAAGCGCCGTGAACTCAAGGAAGACCACGGCCGACTCGCCGTTTGCGATGAGCTGGTCGAAGAGCACGACCGCCCGGTTGATCCAGTAGATCAGCACGAGCACAAGTGCGAAGAAGCCGAAGAGCATCAGCAACTGGGCAAGCAGGTATCTGTCAAATCGTCTCAGCATGAGGTCCATCGCGGTCCGTTCGGAGTCTAGCCCGGATAGCTCACCAAATCCAAGATTGCATCGCCGCCCGTTGAATCTGG
>VYCX01000330.1 GCA_009843725.1 Boseongicola sp. SB0675_bin_26 | reverse complement strand
CAACATGCCCATTTCGTGGTACATCGCGGCCCGCTTGGCGTCGTCCAGTTCCGCCTTCGCCTGCAGCAGGAGCTCGTTGAACCGCGGGTTCTTCCAGTGCGATTCATTCCATGCTGCATCGTCCTTGTAAGCCAGCGTGTACATCACGTCCGGTGTCGGGCGCGCGCCCCAGGTGACCATGCACCACGGCTTGACCAGCCAGACATCAGCCCAGTAGCTGTCGTTCGGTTCACGCACCACGTTGATGTTGATCCCTGCGGCCTTGGCGTGCTCGGCATAGAGAATCGCCGCGTCGACCGCACCCGTGGTAATCGAATCCGCAGTCGAGAAATCGACCGAGAGTCCGTCCATGCCGGCCTGCTCCAGGTGCCACCTGGCCTTGTCGGGATCGTATTCCCGTTGCGGAATTTCCGACGGGAAGTACGGCATTGCTGGCGAATGGTGGAAGTCGTTGCCGATCGTCGCCGCGCCGAAGGTGATCTTTTCGATCAGTTCTTCGCGGTTGATCGCCAGTTTCAGTGCCATTCGCACGTCCAGGTTGTCGAATGGCGCGACATCGACATGCATCGGCATGGTGATGCACTGGGCCGACGAGACATTGTCGATTTCAACATTCGGGTCGCGGCCAAGCAGCCCGAGGGTCTTGTTCTCGAGCAGGCTCGTGGCGTCGACATCTCCGGTGATCAGCGCAGTCTGGCGGGCATTCGGGTCATTGATGACCAGGAACTCAACCTCGTCAAAATACGCGCCGTCGCCATGCCAGTCGTCATGACGCACGAACCGTCCGCCGACGCCGAACTCCAGTTCGACCATCTTGTAAGGGCCGCAACCGAAGCCCGATTGCCAGTCAACGGTGCCGTCGCCGTTATCGGGCAGGATCGCGAGGTGATAGTCCGGCATGATCCACGGCAGGTCTGCATTCGGCGCGGCCAGCTTGAATGTCACCGTGCCGTCGCCATTGTCCACGAGATCCTCCACGGAGGCCAGAAGCGCCTTGGCCGCAGAAGTCGATGCGTCGCCACGGTGGTGGTTCATTGACGCAACGACGTCGGCAGTCGTGACCTTCTTGCCGTTGTGGAACGTCGCGCGGTCGTTGATCTTGAACGTCCACTCCATTGCGTCCGGCGTCGCGGACCATTCCGAGGCGACGTCGGGTCCAAGGGTCCCGTCCTGATTGATCATCGTCAGATAGGCCCGGACCGTGTGGGTGTAGGCAATCTCGAAGTTCGACTGATAGAGACCGGGATCATGCTGGTCCGAAGTATTGCCGTCATGCTGGGCAACACGGAACGTGCCGCCATGACTAGGTGTCTGCGCCGCAACCTTGCTGGTCCAAAGGCCGGCCGCCGTCGCGGCAGTGACGCCTGCGACGATTGAGTGGTGCATGAATTCCCTGCGGGACACTCGGCCTTTCCGCGCCTCTTGCGCAAGGCGGTCGATCAAGTCCTGTCTTCGTTTCGTCATGATGGCTCCTCCCCGGATGCTTGAGCTGTTCCGCATGCCATTCACAGCAATGACATGTTGTCCATCAGCATAATGCCCCGTCAGCCTCTGCAGCGCAACACCCGAGGTGGCACCGACTCGTGTCGCCGACAAGGGACTTTGCAAAGTGACCGGACATCGTCACCGCTGCCCTCGAACAAGCTGCGCCGGCATGCCTTGGTGTGCTGAGACTGATGCTCCAGCGGGACCTTCGAGCGGTGCCGAACCGACTCGGAGACCCTTCAATCTATGACACTCTTGAATTTCCCGGACCCGGGAAGCCCGGCCCCCGTGCCGGCCAGCATCGATCACAGTTCGAATGTCGCAAAGACCGGCGCGTGGTCGCTTGGCTTGTCCCAGCCCCGCGCCGCACGCAATATCCTGCTGGAATGCCCGGCGTTGGCGATGTCCGGCGTAGCCCAAACGTGATCGAGCCGGCGTCCCTTGTCGGCAGCATCCCAGTCCCGCGCACGATAGGACCACCAGCTGAACAGTCGCCCCTCTGGAATGTCTTGCCTTGTCACGTCCACCCAATCGCCCGCATCCTGCGTCTCGTGGAGATGCTCAACTTCGACGGGCGTGTGGCTGACGACTTTCAAGAGCTGCTTGTGACTCCAGACATCGTCCTCGCGGGGCGCGATGTTGAGGTCGCCGACAAGGATCGACTTTCTTGGCCGTGACGTGCGGAAGGCATCGCGCATCTCGGTCAGGAAATCCAGCTTCTGGCCGAACTTCTCGTTCATCTCCCGGTCGGGCACGTCGCCCCCGGCCGGAACGTAGAAGTTGTGAATCGTGATGCCGTTCCCAAGGCGCCCGACGACGTGGCGCGCGTGACCAAGCCCGGCCCAGTCGTGATCACCCGCATCTTCCATCGGAAGCCTCGAGAGGATAGCGACGCCGTTGTATCCCTTCTGGCCCCTGGCCGCCATGTGCGTGTAGCCAAGGCGCCTGAAGCCGTCGAACGGGATGTTCTCGACGGGCGACTTGCACTCCTGAAGGCACAGGATGTCCGGCCGCTCCTCTTTCATGAGTTTGCGGACAAGCCCTTCCCGCAGCCGAATTGAATTGATGTTCCAGGTCGCGATCGTGAACGTCATTCGCTTCTCCCTGCCGATGCGGAGTGCCGGGCGCGGCGTCTCCCCAACCCTCGGACGGCATGCACGAAACGCACCGATTCCCCGGTCGAGGAGCCCAGGCTCCGGAGACGGAACGGCGCGCCTACTCAGCCGCGATCTTGATCACGGGCTCCATTGTGTTCAGCCTGTCTTCGGGCAGGTGGCACTTGATCTCGTGACCGTCCGCCAACGTCCGCATTGGCGGCACCTCGCGCTCGCAGAGCCCGTCCGTGACCTCGCCCTTCCATCGGCATCGCGTCTGGAAGGGACATCCAGGCGGCGGGTCCAGCGCCGACGGAATGTCGCCTTCTAGAACGATGTGCTGCTTCTCGACACCGGTATCCGCGATCGGGACCGCGGAGAGCAGCGCTTCGGTATATGGGTGATAGGGCGGCGAAAAGACCTGATCCGTTTCGCCGATCTCGACGACGTGGCCAAGGTACATGACCATGACCCTGTCCGCCAGGTATCGGACAATTGAAAGATCGTGACTGATGAAGAGCAGCGTGGTCTTTTCCTTCCGCTGAATCTCCATCAACAGGTCCGTGACGGCCGCCTGGACGCTGACGTCGAGCGCAGAGACCGGCTCGTCCGCGATCACGATGCGGGCGCCGCCGGCAAACGCGCGCGCGATGCCGACCCGCTGCTTCTGCCCCCCTGACAGCTGGCGCGGCATGCGCTCGGCAAACTCCCGGGGAAGCTTTACCAGATCGAGGAGCTCGAGCATGCGCTCCTGGCGCTCTTCCTCCGAATCGCCAACGCCGAAGACTTCCAGCGCGCGGATGATCTGGCGGCCGACCGTCATCGAAGGGTTGAGCGTGTCAAACGGATTCTGAAACACCATCTGGACGCTTGAGACCGTCTTCGGATCCCGCTGCTCGATCGGCACTTCCTGGATCTCTTCATTGTCGAGGAGGATGCGGCCCGAGGTGGCCGTCTCGAGACCCATAAGCACCTTGGCGAAGGTGGACTTGCCGCAACCCGACTCTCCGACAATGGCCAGCGTCTCGGATTCGTGCGCAGCGAATGTCAGGGTCTCGTTCGCCTTGACCACCTTCCTGTCCCGGCCACCGAACAGCGCGTTCGCGGCCACTTCGTAGAACTTCTTGAGCTGCTGCATCTCGAGCACGACGGGACCCGGCTCCGACCTTTCGAATGTCCGGTTTGATTTCACGGGCGCATCCCAGTCGATCTCGCGGAACTTCAGGCAGCGCGACTCGTGGCGGTCGTCACCCTCGACATCGCCCATCCGGATCTCGCCAGCATCGCACCGCCCTGCCTCGAAGTAGTCGCAGCGAGGGCCGAAGTTGCAGCCGGGCGGGCGTTCATGCGGCAACGGGAAGTTGCCCGGAATCGCCACGAGCGGCCGCATGTTCTTGTCGGCGCCGGGCAGCGGAATGGACCTGAAAAGCGCCTGGGTGTAGGGATGGCGCATCTTGTCGAAGACGTCCACGATCGAGCCGGTCTCGACCGCCTCCCCGGAATACATCACGCAGATCCGGTCACAGGTCTCGAGGACCAGCCCGAGATTGTGGCTTATGAACAGCATCGACGTGCCGTACTTCTTGCCAAGGTCCTTCACCAGCTCGACCACGGCAGCCTCGACCGTCACGTCGAGCGCCGTCGTGGGCTCGTCGAGGATCAGCAGGGAAGGTTTCGACATCAGCGCCATGGCGATCACGATGCGCTGCTGCTGACCGCCCGAAAGCTGGTGAGGAAAGGACGAGAGTATTCGTTCGGGATCCGGCAGCCGGACATCCTCGACGACTTCAAGCGCGCGTTGGCGCGCTTCCGCTTCGCTCACGTCCTCATGGATCATCGGCACTTCCATGAGCTGCTTGCCGATCTTCATCGCCGGGTTCAGGGACGCCATGGGTTCCTGGTAGATCATGGCGATTTCGGAGCCGCGAATGTCGCGCAGCTCTTCCTGGCTCATGTCGTTCAGGTTCCGGCCCTTGAACTTGATCGAACCGCCGACAATGCGCCCGTTGACGCCCAGGTCCTGCATGACTCCGAGCGCCACCGTGGACTTTCCGCAACCGGATTCCCCAACGAGGCCCATGGCCTCGCCCGGCTGCACGGTGCAGGAAAAGTCCATAACCGCAGGAATCTCGCGAAGTCGCGTGAAGAAGCTTATCGAGAGGTTTTCGATTTCGAGAAGCGGGCCGTCGTGATCCGGCTTGTTCATGGTGCCCTCCATGTCGCGAAGGAAGCGCGGCAGACGACGCGCACCCTGAATGAGAAGCGGGGCCGAATTCCGGGCGTGCCGGAGTACGTCGCGGGATCGGCCTCGGGCGCTGCATATGTCATCATCAATCCCTCAGGCTTTCTTCCCTCAGCCCGTCCGCCAGCAGGTTCAGGCCCAGGACGAGACTCATCAACGAGAAGGCGGGTGCCAGGGCGGGATGGGGAAAGACCGACAGGAGCTTCCGCCCGTCATTGATCGTCGATCCCCAGTCCGGGCTTTCAGGGCTGAGACCGAGGCCGAAGAATCCAAGAGTTCCGAGGAGGATGGTCGTGTAGCCGATCCTCAGGCAGAAATCGACGATGAGCGGCCCGCGCGCGTTGGGCAGGATCTCCCAAAGCATGATGTACCAGGGACCCTCCCCCCGCGTCTGGCCGGCCGCGACGTAGTCGCGCGTCTTGATGTCGAGCGCGATGCCTCTAACGATCCGGAAGACGGTGGGTGAATTGACGAAGACGACGCTGACGAAGACCACCAGCAGATTGGGCGGGAATTCGATCAGGCCCAGCGGGTCCGCGTTCCACGCGACCCCGGAATAGATCCAGAGACCGAGCACCAGCGTGATCACCAGGTACACGCTCCTCTTCACCGGCTGCACGTGGAAGCGCGAGTTGATCAGGATCACCATGAATATGATCGGGAAGATGAAGAGCACCGCCGCCATGTAGACGGGAATTCCGGTCTGCACGATTTCCGGCGTGACCAGAAGATAGAAGAGAAGGATCACGGGGAAAGCCAGGATCAGGTTGGAGACGAAGCTCAGGATCGTGTCGAGCCGCCCGCCGAAATAGGCGGCCGGAAGGCCCAGCGTAATCCCCACCATGAACGCAAAAAGCGTTGCGAACGGCGCGACCTTCACGACCTCCCAGGCCCCCTTGACCACGCGGCTGAAGACATCGCGAGCCAGGTTGTCGCCACCCAGGAGATAGTAGGGAAACGCACCCTCCACGTCCGGGAGCGCCGTCCCAGGCACCTTGTTCTTCATGCCCGAGACCTGGGCGAGAGGGTCATGCGTCACGATCAGGTCCATCGCGCCGAAGATGGCCGTGAAGACCCAGAACATGACAATCGCGAATCCGATCATGCCGACCATGCTGTCGAACAGCTTGCCATAGAGCCCGAGGCGCCGCTTGAAGGCGATCGACACTGCAAAGGTCGCCAGGAGGGCAATCCAGACCGGCAGAAGGCGGGTCGACACAGTGCCGACGATTCCCTTGGCCTCCAGGGTCGGCATCAGGATGCCGCCAACGACATAGACGAGAATCAGCAGCAGGATCAGTCCGGCGATGATCTTGACGCCAAGAACCGCGTATTCCGCCATCTTCCGGGTGGAGGCGCTGACCTCATGCTCAACGATGTCTTCCGCGGCAAGGAAAGTGGCCACGATCTGCGCCACGACGGCAATTCCAAGTGCGACCCAGGCAAGCAGGAATACCGGATCGAGGACGGAGAGGCCGCCGGTCCATGTCAAGGGCTCCATGACTCCTCTCCTCCTACGAGATCTGGATGCGGGGGTTCAGGAACACGTATCCGATGTCGGATATGAGCTGCGTGACGAGCACGACGACGACGGCCACCACTGAACAGGCGAGCAGAAGCGAGATGTCGTTGTTGCCCGCTGCCTGCACCAGCACCCAGCCGAAGCCCTTGTAGTTGAAAAGGGTCTCGACGATCACGACGCCGTTCAGGAGCCACGGGAACTGGAGCATGATGACCGTGAACGGCGCGATCAGCGCATTTCTGAGAGCGTGCTTCAGGACAACGTTGCGAAAGCTGACGCCCTTGAGCCGTGCCGTGCGGATGTACTGTGCGGTCATGACTTCGGTCATCGAGGCCCGCGTCATTCTGGCGATGTACCCCACGCCGTAGAGCGAGATGGTCAGCACGGGCAGGAGAAAGTTCTCAAGCGTCGCGTTGTCCGCCGCGCTGGTGGCGGTGCCCTTGAAGATCTTCCATCCGGCCGACGAGGCCAGCAGCGTGATGAGAATGACGCCCGAGACGTATTCAGGCGTTGCCGTCGACGCGATGGAGAAGGTCGAGAGCGACCTGTCCATGCGGGATCCCTCGCGCATGCCGGCCAGGACGCCGATGACGAGCGCCGAAGGGATCATGACCACCAATACCCAGAACATCAGCTTTCCGGTAAGGCCGAGCCGGACCGCGATGATGTTGCTGACATCGTCCTTGAAGACCGTCGAGAAGCCCCAGTCGCCTTGGAGCAGCCCGCAGAAGCGGGGCGCCTCCGACGGATCCATGCCCCTCGTCGCGCATCTGGCCGTGATGGCGCCCGTTTCCGGATTCTCGTGCACGTGTCCGGGGACGACGCCAAGCCATTGCCCGTACTTGACCAGCAGGGGCTGCAAGTGGCCGTGCCTCTCGAGATACGAGACCACGGCCTCGTCGGACATCCGCTGGTTGCCCTGCGTCTTCGCCAGCTTTTCCAGGGCCGGATAGAGATTCGTGAGGAAAAATACGACAAATGTAAGGCACAGCGCTGTCAGGATCATGACGCCAACGCGGCGCAGGATGAAAACTCCCATGAGAACTCCCTGTCTTCTGACGCAGGATCGAGTTGCCCGGCCTCCCCGACGCCGGACCTGCCAAGCCGGAGAGGAAGCACCGGGGGCGCCCGTCTGGGCGCCCCCTGAACTGCGTCATCAGGCCGCGAAACCCAGCTTGTAGAGATGGATCTCGAAGGTGATGTGCATGTCAGCTCCCACCAGTCCGGGCTTTGCATGCCGATAGAGCGACCGCCAGTACGGCTGCACTGTCACGCCCTCGTCCTGGATGAGCTTCTGGATCCTGGCCATGACGGCGCGACGCTTTTCGACATCGGCAATGGCCTGAGCCTCGGTCAAAAGCGCGTCGAAATCGGGATTCGCCCAGCCGAACTCGTTCCAGGCTTCGCCCGAACGGTATGCCAGTGCAAGAACCTGCACCCCCAGCGGCCGGTGGTTCCAGTTGGTCGAACTGAACGGATACTTGGACCAGTAGTTCCAGAATGTCGAACCCGGCAGGATCGTGCGCTTGATGTTGAAGCCTGCGTCGCGAAGCTGGGCGGCGACGGCGTCGGTCGTGTTCTTCCGCCAGTCGTCGTCGATCGACACGAGTTCATGCTCGTAGTCCATCATGCCCGCATCCTCCATCAACGCGCGGGCCTGTTCGGCATCGCGCGCGATCGGCGGCAATTCGGCATATTCCGGGTGCACCGGCGCGACGTGGTGATTTTCGGCCGGAACGCCGCGGTCGCCATATCCAAGCTCGAGACAGACAGCGTTGTCCACGGCAAGCTGCAGCGCCCTGCGGACGCGAACGTCGGCATAGGGCTTCTCGCCGTCGATTTCAGCCAGCTGGTTCGGACGGATGACGATCGTCGCTGCCGTGACCACTTCGGACTTCTCGAACCCGAGGTCGTCCATGACGTCGATGAATTCGCCAACGGACTCGTAGAGGAAGTCCACCTCGTCAGCCTCGAGGGCGGCCAGCCACGCGGCCGGGTCGGTGCCGAAATCGATGAACTCGATCCGGTCCAGCGCCGGCTTGCCGAACACGGCCTCGCCCCACCACTGATGATTCTCGTTGCGGGTGATCGCGCCCTTCACGCCGACCTCGAGCTCCGTCATGAGGTACGGCCCGGTGCCGACGGCATTCATGGCGTCGTCGGCATTGAACGACGAGTGGATGATCGCAGCCGGATAGTCCGCCATGCCCGGGATGACCGTGATGTCGGGTCTTGGCAGGTTCAGGCGCACCGTGAGGTTGTCCACGACTTCGACCGCACCTTCGATGGCCTTGCCGGTATCCGGATCGATCAGGACACCAAAGCGCCCGGCCATTGAATTGCCTTCGACCGACTTGTCAGCCCACCCGACGATGTTGCGGGCCACGTCTTCCGCCGTGAAATCGTCACCGTTGTTCCACTTGACGCCCGGACGGACGTGGAGCGTGAACTGGGTCGCATCGTCGTTCGCTTCCCAGCTTTCGAGCAGCATCGGCTTGAACGACCCGTCATTGTTGTATTCGACCAGGTACTCCAGGGTGCCGCGGGTGTAGTTTGCGATCTGGCTCCAGTCATAGACGCGCGGCTCCTTCAGAGCACGCACCTCCATCTGGATGCGCATCGTGCCACCCATCATGGCGTGCGAACTGGCCTGGACGGGAACGCTTGCTCCGATCAGTCCGTATGCTGCCGAGGTGGCAACACCCAAGGCCGTCGCGCGGGTCAGGAATTCGCGGCGGCTGATCTTGCCTTCGCGATATTCCTCCGCATGCATAAGGGCGGCAGGGTGGATTCTCTTCGTTGTCATGTTCTCGGTTCTCCCGGTAGTTTGTTTCGAGCGGCGCCCACTCATTTCGTTGCAGCCGCGATCCGTGCCATTTTCGACACGCGCCCCGCATTCGGTCAACGGCTGTCTGCGGCAACAATTATAACGAATCCGACATCGGTTTCATCCAAAAACGACACTTCCGCGGGCATTGCGCGGATTCAAGGCAGGGCCTGACCCCGTCCTTGGGCACGACCCTTGATGATTCGTTGCAAGTTTGCGGTCACGGTGACCCGGGACCCGCACCAAGCCCTCTCGCCC